>NZ_JAAGPP010000021.1:0-83665 GCF_017104975.1 Burkholderia sp. Ac-20344 | reverse complement strand
CCGGAGTGGACGAACCTCTGGTGTACCGGTTGTCACGCCAGTGGCATCGCCGGGTAGCTATGTTCGGAAGAGATAACCGCTGAAAGCATCTAAGCGGGAAACTCGCCTTAAGATGAGATATCCCTGGGGACTAGATCCCCTTGAAGGGTCGTTCGAGACCAGGACGTTGATAGGTCAGGTGTGTAAGCGCAGTAATGCGTTCAGCTAACTGATACTAATTGCCCGTAAGGCTTGATCCTATAACAAGTCTGTCTCGATAGCCGTTAGCGCTTCAGCGCTTTACGGATATCGAGCGTCGAGTGCAAGGCACTCGACGTACGACGGTTGAAGTACCGCGTACGTGTGAGATACAGCTCACAACCCAACGAAATTACTGCTTCTTCCAAGATTGGTTGTGCTGCGAAGCCAGCGCAACAACCCTCTTTGCCTGATGACCATAGCGAGTCGGTCCCACCCCTTCCCATCCCGAACAGGACCGTGAAACGACTCTACGCCGATGATAGTGCGGATTCCCGTGTGAAAGTAGGTAATCGTCAGGCTCCCTCAAGCCAGAAACCCCCGCCCGAAAGGCGGGGGTTTTTGCATTCCGGCGACGGAAATGCATGGGGGATCGGGATGGCCGGCCTGGTTGGAACAGGCACGTCGAATGCGTCGGCTCAAGCCTCCACCGTTCTCGTGCGATCTACCGCTCGGCGCCACTGAGATCTCCCGGCGCGTTCCCCCGCGCAATACAACTCTGACCTGGATCGACGGTAAGCCCCCGGCAATGTCACCTTGAACCGTCGGGGTGATGAAGGCGACGATCGTGTCCACCTATTTTTTAAATGGACACGTGTACGCTATGGACGAGAATGAAGCGATTTTGGAGGCGGTGGAGCCAACGCGACGCCGCCGGCACAGCAAGGAATTCAAGGAGAAGGTGATCCGAGCGGCGATGCAGCCAAACGTGTCGATCGCGGCGGTTGCGCTGCATTACCGGTTGAACGCGAATCTGCTGCGTCGATGGGTCGCCGCACGGGAGGAGCAGGACGCCGCGAGCGAAGCGCGTCAGTCGCTGAGCATGCCGCCGGCGGAGTTCATCCCATTGCAACTGGAAGCGCCGGGCGCGACGGCTGCCGCGACCGAGATTCAGATCGAGGTATGCCGGGGTGCGGCGACCGTGACGGTGCGCTGGCCGCTATGCGCTGCGGCCGATTGCGCGGCATGGTTGCAAGGGTGGCTGCGGTGATCCGCATCGAGGCGATCTGGCTGGCGACGGAGCCCATCGATATGCGCGCTGGCGTCGATACAATACTGGCCCGGGTGGTGAAGGTGTTCGGCGCGGTGCGTCCGCACCACGCCTACCTGTTCGCCAACCGGCATTCGACGCGTCTGAAGGTGCTGGTGTACGACGGGTTCGGTATCTGGCTGGCCGCACGTCGCCTGAACAAGGGGCGATTCATCTGGACGAACGGAGATCAGGCGATCGCCACCGCGCTGAATCCTGAGCAGTTGCACGCGCTGGTGACCGGGCTCCCGTGGCAGACGCTCACCCACGATCACGCGATCACGGTCGTGTAATACCCCCCAAGGCCGTAAGCTGGCTTGCTTCCGCGGCGGGTTAGGTTCTGGCAGACTGGCCGCATGAACCAACCCGCCAACCTCGACGCCCTGAGCCCTGACGAACTGCGCACGCTGGCTGCGCAGTTGATGGCTCAGATCGGCGAGAAGGACCGGGAGCTGCACTACCGCCAGACGCGCATTGACCAACTTACCCACGAGATCGCCGCGCTCAAGCGCCTGCAATTCGGTAAGCGCAGCGAGCAGTTCACCGCCGAGCAGATGAGCCTGCTCGACGAGGCCATCGACGCCGACCTGGCCGCACTCGAAATCGAGCTGGAGCAGTTGCAACCGACGCCGGCGGACAAGCAACGGCAGAAACCCAAGCGTGCACCGTTGCCGCCGCACTTGCCGCGCACCGACATCCATCACGAACCCGACGACATCACGTGCTCCTGCGGTTGCCGGCGCGCGCGCATCGGCGAGGACATCAGCGAGAAGCTGGACTATACGCCGGGGGTGTTCACGGTCGAGCGCCACATCCGCGGCAAATGGGCCTGCAAGGCGTGCGAGACGCTGATTCAGGCACCCGTTGGGCCGCATGTGATCGACAAGGGCATTCCCACCACCGGATTGCTCGCACAGGTGCTGGTTGCCAAGTACGGCGATCACTTGCCGCTATATCGGCAGGAACGCATCTTTGAGCGCGCCGGCCTGGCGATTGCGCAATCGACGCTCGGTGCGTGGGTCGGCGTGTGCGGCGTGCGGTTGCAGCCACTGGTCGACGCGCTTCACGAAGCGCTTCTCCAGCAGGATGTGCTGCACGCCGACGAAACGCCGGTGCAGATGCTGGTTCCCGGTAAAGGCAAGACGCAGCGGGCATACGTCTGGGCGTACGCCACGACGCAGTTCGCCGACATGCGCGCGGTGATCTATGCGTTCGCCGACAGTCGTGCTGGCGAACATGCTCGCGCGTTCCTCGGCAAGTGGCGTGGCAAGTTGGTGTGCGACGACTACAGCGCGTACAAAGCCGGATTCGAGCTGGGCATTACCGAAATCGGATGTATGGCCCACGCGAGACGGAAGTTCTTCGAACTGCACGCGAACCACCGGAGCCAGATCGCCGAACAGGCGCTGAAATACTTCGGCGCACTTTACGACATCGAACGCGACGTCGCGGAACTTGATCCCGCTCGCCGACGCGAGGTTCGTCAGGAGCGCGCTCGGCCGATCGCCGATGCGTTACATGAGTGGATGGTTGCCCAGCGCAAATTGGTCTCCGAGGGATCGGCGATCGCCAAGGCGCTCGACTACAGCCTCAAGCGCTGGGAGGCGCTCACGCGCTATCTGTTCGATGGGCATGTGCCCATCGACAACAACTGGTTGGAAAACCAGATCCGTCCGTGGGCAACGGGGCGCGCGAATTGGTTGTTCGCCGGTTCTCTGCGCGCCGGGAAACGGGCCGCCGCGATCATGAGCCTGATTCGATCAGCGCAGCTCAATGGCCATGATCCCTACGTCTATTTGAAAGACGTGCTCGATCGCCTGCCGACCCACCGCGCCGACGACATCGCCGCGCTTCTGCCGCATCGTTGGGCACCCGTCGCCGCTTGATTGACGGCAATTTACGCCGAGGGATGCCTTCGCCGGGCGCTTACCCTATATCTAACGTTAAGCGTGTTCTTGCCGCGAGTGCTACCGCCAGCGTCGACTCCGGGCGATCGTACCGTGCATGCTGTACTCGGATCGCCGAGCGCGGAGTCATTGCCGGGCGAAAACCGGCACGTCGAGTTCCGGCCTTGATTTCGAGTCAGCACGAACAGCGCCGGGCGTCGAGCGGTGGACGTTGAAGCCTGGATGTCACATGCCAGCTTTTCCTTCCCGTGTCTTCTGATGGACGCGGTGCGGAGATCGCGCCGGCGTCGAACCCTACGCAGGTATTGGCGTTCAGCTGCACGTGGCGGGCATCGTACCGGCATGCGGGATGTCGCGTGTATGTCGCGGATTCGCCGGCATAGGCCGACCAGATGCTGACGTTGGTCGGTTTGCACGACGGCGAGACGCAATAGGCGGCACACTGCAGAACGTTCGTCGAGATCGCTACGACGAGCCTGCGGGGCAGCCCTGGGCTGGGCCGCATGTCGTCGCCAAGTAATGGTTGCAATGCGTCGATACAGGCTGACCCGCCAGATTCACTTTCCGACGCCTCATCGCCGGTGCTGGCGGTGATGAGATACGAGGGTGTGTCGTTCCAGCCAAGCATAGGCGATCGCATCCTGACTCCAGGAGGGTGCCCCAGACGAATCGATGTGTGCCGAACCGAGGCGCCCGGCATGGAGTGAAGGCTTTCGCCTGCCATATGTGGCGAGCGCAGCGGTTGCCGCCGGGCGTCTTGGGCTGCGGCTATCCGCCAGGGGTTGCCACGGATCCCGGCGATCGTGCTCGAGCGTGACTAGGCGTCTGCCGGATCGGTGGCATGTGCGGTCAAGCCACGAAGGCCATCACAACGACAAGCAGACGCATGAGGATTCGAACTGGAGGCGGGCAGGTCGCCCGGACGGTAGTCGCGGCTGTCGCGGAAGTCAGCAAAGGCCAGCATCGTAACCACGATTTCTCGTTGAAAGCCGTGGCCAAATTCCGGATGCGCCCGCCGGAAGCGCTCGAAAGCCTGGCCACGTATATCGCCTGCAAGGTTGCGCCAGCCAACGCGTGAAATTGGAAGAAGCGCCCCGCGTGGTATCGGTGACAGATGATAGATGCCGCTCGGCACGAAATTTGCGGAAATTTTTCGTCTATCCGCTTGGCAGAGTGCTCGAGAGGTCGTATGATGGCGGTCTTTCGTTTTCAGCGTAGATGCAGATCGACGTTGAGGGCGGAGTCTGACGAAGATGTGGCACTGATCGGTAGCACCCATGCTTGCCTTAGCCGGGCAAGGGCGGGAGATCGGTGGTTAAGCGGGTGTCGGGAAGAGCGTGAAAATAATCTTCCGGATGTGCTTGACAGAAGTGCGATGCACCCCCATAATCGTCAGTTCTCTACGGAGGGGTGCCCGAGTGGCTAAAGGGGGCAGACTGTAAATCTGTTGGCTTACGCCTACGTTGGTTCGAATCCAACCTCCTCCACCAAGATTATCAGCGCAGTGAGCGGTAAGGAATCGTTTGTGGCCCGTGCGGGTGTAGCTCAATGGTAGAGCAGAAGCCTTCCAAGCTTACGACGAGGGTTCGATTCCCTTCACCCGCTCCAGACCGCGAAGTTGAAGCGTAAAGCGCCCATGTGGCTCAGTGGTAGAGCACTCCCTTGGTAAGGGAGAGGTCGGCAGTTCGATCCTGCCCATGGGCACCAGCAGTAAAAAGTCAGTGTCTTGTTTGCGCGCGGCGCAACCTGTGAAATTCCTTTTGGGAGTCGAAAATGGCCAAGGGTAAATTCGAGCGGACCAAGCCGCACGTGAACGTTGGTACGATTGGTCACGTTGACCACGGCAAGACGACGCTGACGGCAGCGATCACGACGGTTCTGACGAAGAAGTTCGGCGGCGAAGCGAAGGCATACGACCAGATCGACGCGGCACCGGAAGAAAAGGCGCGCGGCATCACGATCAACACGGCACACGTCGAGTACGAAACGGCTAACCGCCACTACGCACACGTTGACTGCCCGGGCCACGCTGACTATGTGAAGAACATGATCACGGGCGCGGCGCAGATGGACGGCGCGATCCTGGTTTGCTCGGCAGCAGACGGCCCGATGCCGCAAACGCGTGAGCACATCCTGCTGGCGCGTCAGGTTGGCGTTCCGTACATCATCGTGTTCCTGAACAAGTGCGACATGGTGGACGACGCTGAACTGCTCGAGCTGGTCGAGATGGAAGTTCGCGAACTCCTGTCGAAGTACGACTTCCCGGGCGACGACACGCCGATCGTGAAGGGTTCGGCAAAGCTGGCGCTGGAAGGCGACACGGGCGAGCTGGGCGAAGTGGCGATCATGAGCCTGGCCGACGCGCTGGACACGTACATCCCGACGCCGGAGCGTGCAGTTGACGGCGCGTTCCTGATGCCGGTGGAAGACGTGTTCTCGATCTCGGGCCGTGGTACGGTGGTGACGGGTCGTGTCGAGCGCGGCATCGTGAAGGTCGGCGAAGAAATCGAAATCGTCGGTATCAAGCCGACGGTGAAGACGACCTGCACGGGCGTTGAAATGTTCCGCAAGCTGCTGGACCAAGGTCAGGCAGGCGACAACGTTGGTATCCTGCTGCGCGGCACGAAGCGTGAAGACGTGGAGCGTGGCCAGGTTCTGGCGAAGCCGGGTTCGATCACGCCGCACACGCACTTCACGGCTGAAGTGTACGTACTGAGCAAGGACGAAGGCGGCCGTCACACGCCGTTCTTCAACAACTACCGTCCGCAGTTCTACTTCCGTACGACGGACGTGACGGGCTCGATCGAGCTGCCGAAGGACAAGGAAATGGTGATGCCGGGCGACAACGTGTCGATCACGGTGAAGCTGATCGCTCCGATCGCGATGGAAGAAGGTCTGCGCTTCGCAATCCGCGAAGGCGGCCGTACGGTCGGCGCCGGCGTCGTCGCCAAGATCATCGAGTAAGCCAGTTATTCGTTGATCGACAGTTTTGGGGCTGGCAACAGCCAGCCCCAGCATGGTTTAGGGGTATAGCTCAACTGGCAGAGCGTCGGTCTCCAAAACCGAAGGTTGGGGGTTCGATTCCCTCTGCCCCTGCCAAAAAATAGCCACGTGTCCTACGTGGCATTTGTTTTAAGGTGTTATGGCGAATCCATCCGTCGAAACTGTAAATACCTCCGGCGATAAGCTGATGCTGGCCCTGGGCGTATTGCTGGTCTTGGCCGGATTCGTGGGCTTCTTCTGGCTGGCCAATCAGCAGTGGTATGTCCGCGGTGCCGCGTTGGCGGTAGGTATCATCGCCGGCGTGGCCGTCGGGCTGATGTCCGCACCTGGCAAGAGCCTCATCGCGTTTGCCAAGGATTCGTACAAGGAAGTCCGCAAGGTCGTATGGCCCACCCGCAAGGAAGCAACGCAAACCACACTCGTCGTGTTCGGTTTCGTGCTTGTGATGGCGATTTTCCTCTGGTTGAGTGACAAATCGATCGAATGGGTGATTTTCTCGGCGATTCTGGGTTGGAAATGATATGAGCGATACTCCGGCATCCCCGAGCGGAAAGCGTTGGTACGTCGTGCACGCCTACTCCGGTATGGAGAAGAGCGTGCAACGTGCGCTTCAGGAGCGCATCGAACGTGCTGGCATGCAGGACAAATTCGGTCAGATCCTGGTCCCGACCGAAGAAGTGGTCGAAGTCAAAGGCGGCCACAAGGCTGTAACCGAGCGTCGTTTCTTCCCCGGCTACGTGCTGGTGGAAATGGAAATGACGGACGAAACGTGGCACCTCGTGAAGAACACCGCGAAGGTCACCGGCTTCGTCGGCGGTGCGCGTAACCGCCCGACCCCGATTTCCCCGAAGGAAGTCGAGAAGATCATGTCGCAGATGCAGGAAGGCGTCGAAAAGCCGCGCCCGAAGACCCTGTTCGAAGTCGGCGAGATGGTGCGTGTCAAGGAAGGTCCGTTCACGGACTTCAATGGCACCGTCGAAGAAGTCAACTACGAAAAATCGCGCGTGCGTGTGTCGGTCACCATCTTTGGCCGATCCACCCCGGTCGAGCTCGAGTTCGGCCAGGTCGAAAAAGTTTGATCCCGATTCGGTGGGCAGCCTCGGCTGCCCACCTTCGCGCTTACGGCCCGCGTCATGGCCGTTGAGGAGCGTCAGTAGCCAGCGGCGAAAGCGCGTTATTACTCACCGAACGCCTCCTCTGGCGTTCCAATGAGGTTCACAAATGGCAAAGAAGATTATCGGCTTTATCAAGCTGCAGATCCCTGCAGGTAAAGCCAACCCGTCGCCGCCGGTCGGTCCGGCACTGGGCCAGCGCGGCCTGAACATCATGGAGTTCTGCAAGGCGTTCAACGCTCAGACTCAAGGCATGGAGCCGGGTCTGCCGGTGCCGGTGGTCATCACGGCATTCGCTGACAAGAGCTTCACGTTCGTGATGAAGACGCCGCCGGCGACCGTCCTGATCAAGAAGGCGGCGAAGGTGGACAAGGGCTCGAGCAAGCCGCACACCGACAAGGTCGGTTCGATCACGCGCGCTCAAGCTGAAGAAATCGCGAAGACCAAGATGCCGGACCTTACGGCAGCTGATCTGGACGCAGCCGTTCGCACCATCGCTGGTAGCGCACGCTCGATGGGCATCACTGTGGAGGGCGTGTAAATGGCTAAGATCTCCAAGCGCCGTCAGGCATTTGCCGCCAAGGTTGATCGTCAGAAGCTGTACGCGATCGAAGACGCACTGAGCCTCGTGAAGGAATGCGCGAGCGCGAAGTTCGACGAGTCGATCGACGTCGCAGTCCAGCTCGGCATCGATGCGAAGAAGTCGGACCAGGTCGTTCGTGGTTCGGTCGTTCTGCCGGCAGGTACGGGCAAGTCGGTTCGCGTTGCTGTGTTCGCGCAAGGCGAGAAGGCTGAACAAGCGCGTGCAGCAGGCGCGGAAATCGTCGGTATGGAAGACCTGGCAGAGCAGATCAAGGCTGGCCAGATGGACTTCGACATCGTGATCGCTTCGCCGGACACGATGCGTATCGTCGGTACGCTCGGTCAGATCCTCGGCCCGCGCGGCCTGATGCCGAACCCGAAGGTCGGTACGGTCACGCCGGACGTCGCGACCGCCGTCAAGAACGCGAAGGCTGGTCAGGTGCAATTCCGTGTCGACAAGGCCGGTATCATCCACGCGACCATCGGCCGTGCATCGTTCGAACCGACCGCACTGCGTTCGAACCTGTCGGCGCTGATCGAAGCGCTGCAGAAGGCAAAGCCGGCAACGAGCAAGGGCGTCTACCTGCGCAAGATCGCACTGTCGAGCACGATGGGCGTCGGCGTGCGTGTCGACCAGGCTACGCTGGCAGCACAATAAGCAAGTATTCGGGCCGCTTCGTTCGCGAAGCGGCCCACATGGGCTTTGGGCGGTTGTTCGTGCGGCAAGGCGAACAACCGGTTATCAAAGACCGTTGGTGGGGCACAGCAGGCAAGTGATCCCTTAATTCAAGCCAACGCAGATGGCGAACCCGAAAAAGTTTTGCAGTGGTGAAGCCGCAGGCCGTGAAGTGATTCCCGGCGTGAGGTGGAAATACTCCTAACGAGGTCGGACGCCGTTGTTGAACGAGGTACGTGAGGTTCGGGCCATACCGGCAAGCCGAACGTATCGTTTCTGGAGGCTAACCGTGCCGCTTAATAGAGAAGACAAGCAAGCCGTCGTCGCTGAGGTTTCCGCGCAAGTCGCGAAGGCCCAGACCGTTGTGCTGGCTGAGTATCGTGGAATTGCGGTTGGCGATCTGACCAAGCTGCGCGCGAAAGCGCGTGAGCAACAGGTTTACCTGCGCGTGTTGAAGAACACGCTGGCGCGTCGCGCTGTTGAAGGTACGCCGTTTGCTCCGCTGGCAGAGCAGATGACTGGCCCGTTGATCTACGGCATCTCGGAAGATGCAATTGCTGCTGCTAAGGTCGTCAACGACTTCAGCAAGAGCAATGACAAGTTGGTCATCAAGGCTGGTTCGTTCGATGGCAAGGTGATGGACAAGGCTGGCGTGCAAGCGCTGGCAAGCATCCCGAGCCGCGAAGAACTGCTCTCGAAGCTGCTGTTCGTTATGCAATCGCCTGTTTCGGGCTTCGCGCGTGCTCTGGCAGCGCTGGCCGAGAAGAAGCAAGCGGAAGCTGCGTAAGCGAACGTGCATCAGCGTCATTGATCGCTGGCTGTATCCGAATTCAATTTAGGAGTATTTCAAATGGCAATCGCAAAAGAAGACATCCTGGCAGCAGTCGAAGGGATGACCGTTCTGGAACTGAACGAACTGGTCAAGGCGTTCGAAGAGAAGTTTGGCGTGTCGGCAGCTGCAGTGGCAGTCGCTGGCCCGGCAGGCGGCGGCGCTGCTGCTGCTGCAGAAGAGAAGACCGAATTCACGGTCGTTCTGGCTGAAGCAGGCAGCAACAAGGTTGCAGTCATCAAGGCAGTTCGCGAACTGACGGGCCTCGGCCTGAAGGAAGCGAAGGACGTCGTTGACGGCGCACCGAAGGCTGTCAAGGAAGGCGTCGACAAGGCTGCTGCTGAAGAAGCCAAGAAGAAGCTGGAAGAAGCTGGCGCGAAGGTCGAAGTCAAGTAAGTTTCGGCGCGCTGTGCGAAGGCTGGCGGTATTTTCACCGCCGGCCTTTTTGTGCTTTGTGGGGACGTTATTCTGGCACTCATTCGGGAGCCCGAATAATCGGCCCCAGAAGCCAAAGAAAACCGCCTGATCGTTGTCATTGGTCACGATTGGCGGTTCTCTTTGTCTTCTGAAGCGACTGCAGAAGGCAAGTTTGGTCGGGTAGCGGGCAACACAGGCATCCGCTGCCGTCAGCCAGCGGTTGGTAGCGGCCAACCACCAAGCTTCTCGGCTCGTTCAAGCCGTGTCGGACGGCCATCGGGTCTCAGTCGGTGAACACTCGGGTTTGAAACGTCCAGGTATTCCGCCTCGATAGCACCCGCCGTGATTCGGAGATCGTATGCAATATTCCTTCACCGAGAAGAAGCGCATTCGCAAGAGTTTCGCGAAGCGCCCCATCGTTCACCAAGTTCCGTTCTTGCTGGCTACTCAGCTTGAATCATTCAGCACGTTTCTGCAAGCCGATGTGCCCGCGACACAACGCAAGCCTGAGGGTTTGCAGGCCGCGTTCACATCGGTATTTCCCATTGTTTCGCACAACGGCTTTGCACGCCTCGAGTTCGTGAGCTATGCGCTGTCCGCGCCGGCATTCAACATCAAGGAATGCCAGCAGCGTGGCCTGACGTACTGCTCCGCGCTGCGCGCGAAGGTCCGCCTTGTCATTCTTGACAAGGAATCGCCGAACAAGCCGGTCGTCAAGGAAGTGAAAGAGCAGGAAGTGTACATGGGCGAAATGCCGCTCATGACGCCGACGGGCTCGTTCGTCATCAACGGCACCGAGCGTGTCATCGTCTCGCAGCTGCACCGTTCGCCGGGCGTGTTCTTCGAACACGACAAGGGCAAGACGCACAGCTCGGGCAAGCTGCTGTTCTCGGCACGGATCATTCCGTACCGCGGCTCGTGGCTCGACTTCGAATTCGATCCGAAGGACATCCTGTACTTCCGTGTCGACCGTCGCCGCAAGATGCCGGTCACGATCCTGCTGAAGGCCATCGGCCTCACGCCGGAACAGATCCTCGCGAACTTCTTCGTGTTCGACAACTTCACGCTGATGGACGAAGGCGCGCAACTCGAGTTCGTGCCTGAGCGCCTGCGTGGTGAAGTCGCGCGTTTCGACATCACGGATCGTGATGGCAAGGTCATCGTCCAGAAGGACAAGCGGATCAACGCGAAGCACATTCGCGACCTCGAAGCCGCGAAGACCAAGTTCATCTCGGTGCCGGAAGACTATCTGCTCGGCCGCGTGCTGGCGAAGAACGTCGTCGACGGCGACACCGGCGAAGTGATCGCGAGCGCGAACGACGAAGTCACGGAAAGCGTGCTCGAGAAGCTGCGCGAAGCGGGCATCAAGGATATCCAGACGCTCTACACGAACGACCTTGACCAGGGCCCGTACATCTCGTCGACGCTGCGTGTCGACGAAACGACCGACAGGACGGCCGCACGCATCGCGATCTACCGCATGATGCGTCCGGGCGAGCCGCCGACCGAAGAAGCGGTCGAGGCACTGTTCAACCGCCTGTTCTACAGCGAAGAAGCGTACGACCTGTCGAAGGTCGGCCGTATGAAGTTCAACCGCCGCGTCAGCCGTGACGAGATCACCGGCCCGATGACGCTGCAGGACGACGACATCCTCGCGACGATCAAGATCCTCGTCGAGCTGCGCAACGGCAAGGGCGAAGTGGACGACATCGACCACCTCGGCAACCGTCGCGTGCGTTGCGTCGGCGAACTGGCGGAAAACCAGTTCCGCGCAGGCCTCGTGCGTGTCGAGCGCGCGGTCAAGGAACGCCTCGGCCAGGCCGAAAGCGAAAACCTGATGCCGCACGACCTGATCAACTCGAAGCCGATTTCGTCGGCGATCCGCGAGTTCTTCGGTTCGTCGCAGCTGTCGCAGTTCATGGACCAGACCAATCCGCTGTCGGAAATCACGCACAAGCGCCGTGTTTCCGCACTGGGCCCGGGCGGTCTGACGCGCGAGCGCGCAGGCTTTGAAGTCCGCGACGTGCACCCGACCCACTATGGCCGCGTGTGCCCGATCGAAACGCCGGAAGGTCCGAACATCGGTCTGATCAACTCGCTCGCACTGTATGCGCACCTGAACGAGTACGGCTTCCTCGAGACGCCGTACCGCAAGGTCGTGGACAGCAAGGTGACCGACCAGATCGACTACCTGTCGGCGATCGAAGAAGGCCGCTACATGATCGCTCAGGCGAACGCCGCGATCGACGAGAACGGCCAGCTGATCGACGAACTCGTGTCGTCGCGTGAAGCCGGCGAAACGATGATGGTCACGCCGGACCGTATCCAGTACATGGACGTCGCGCCGTCGCAGATCGTGTCGGTGGCAGCTTCGCTGATTCCGTTCCTCGAGCACGATGACGCGAACCGTGCACTGATGGGTTCGAACATGCAGCGTCAGGCCGTGCCGTGTCTGCGTCCGGAGAAGCCGGTCGTCGGTACGGGCATCGAGCGCACCTGCGCGGTCGACTCGGGTACGACGGTTCAGGCGTTCCGCGGCGGCGTCGTCGACTATGTCGACGCAGGCCGTATCGTGATTCGCGTGAACGACGACGAAGCGGTCGCAGGTGAAGTCGGTGTCGACATCTACAACCTGATCAAGTACACGCGTTCGAACCAGAACACGAACATCAACCAGCGTCCGATCGTGAAGATGGGCGACAAGGTCTCGCGCGGCGACGTGCTGGCCGACGGCGCCTCGACGGACCTGGGCGAGCTCGCGCTCGGTCAGAACATGCTGATCGCGTTCATGCCGTGGAACGGGTACAACTTCGAGGATTCGATCCTGATCTCGGAGAAGGTCGTTGCGGACGATCGCTACACGTCGATCCACATCGAAGAGCTGAACGTCGTTGCACGCGACACGAAGCTCGGGCCGGAAGAAATCACGCGCGACATCTCGAACCTGGCGGAAGTCCAGCTCGGCCGTCTCGACGAATCGGGCATCGTGTACATCGGTGCGGAAGTCGAAGCGGGCGACGTGATGGTCGGCAAGGTCACGCCGAAGGGCGAGACCCAGCTGACGCCGGAAGAGAAGCTGCTGCGCGCGATCTTCGGCGAGAAGGCTTCGGACGTGAAGGACACGTCGCTGCGCGTGCCGTCGGGCATGAGCGGTACCGTGATCGACGTCCAGGTGTTCACGCGTGAAGGCATCCAGCGCGACAAGCGTGCGCAACAGATCATCGACGACGAACTGAAGCGTTATCGTCTCGACCTGAACGACCAGCTGCGCATCGTGGAAGGCGACGCGTTCCAGCGTCTCGCGCGCATGCTCGTGGGCAAGGTCGCGAACGGCGGTCCGAAGAAGCTCGCGAAGGGCACGAAGATCGACCAGGCTTACCTGGAAGACCTCGACCACTACCACTGGTTCGACATCCGCCTCGCGGACGACGAAGCAGCGGCGCAGCTCGAAGCGATCAAGAACTCGATCGAAGAAAAGCGTCACCAGTTCGACCTCGCGTTCGAAGAGAAGCGCAAGAAGCTCACGCAAGGCGACGAACTGCCGCCGGGCGTGCTGAAGATGGTCAAGGTGTACCTCGCGGTCAAGCGCCGTCTGCAGCCTGGCGACAAGATGGCAGGCCGTCACGGTAACAAGGGCGTCGTGTCGAAGATCGTCCCGATCGAAGACATGCCGTACATGGCCGACGGCCGTCCGGCAGACGTCGTGCTGAACCCGCTGGGCGTGCCGTCGCGGATGAACGTGGGTCAGGTTCTGGAAGTGCACCTCGGCTGGGCTGCGAAGGGCCTCGGCTGGCGTATCGGCGAAATGCTGCAGCGTCAGGCGAAGATCGAGGAACTGCGCGTGTTCCTGACGAAGATCTACAACGACTCGGGCCGCCAGGAAGATCTGGAAAGCTTCACCGACGAAGAGATCCTCGAACTCGCGAAGAACCTGCGCGAAGGCGTGCCGTTTGCAACGCCGGTGTTCGACGGTGCGACCGAGGAAGAAATGGGCAAGATGCTCGACCTCGCGTTCCCGGACGACATCGCGGAACAGCTCGGCATGAACCCGTCGAAGAACCAGGTTCGTCTGTACGACGGCCGCACGGGTGAAATGTTCGAACGTCGCGTGACGCTTGGCTACATGCACTACCTGAAGCTGCACCACTTGGTCGACGACAAGATGCACGCGCGTTCGACCGGCCCGTACTCGCTCGTCACGCAGCAGCCGCTGGGTGGTAAGGCGCAGTTCGGTGGCCAGCGTTTCGGTGAAATGGAAGTATGGGCACTCGAAGCGTACGGCGCGTCGTACGTGCTGCAGGAAATGCTGACGGTGAAGTCGGACGACGTGAACGGCCGTACCAAGGTTTATGAAAACCTGGTCAAGGGCGATCACGTGATCGATGCAGGCATGCCGGAATCCTTCAACGTGCTCGTGAAGGAAATCCGCTCGCTCGGTATCGACATCGATCTCGACCGCAATTAATCGGACTACGGAGAGAAAGCAATGAAAGCTCTGCTCGATCTATTCAAGCAAGTCCAACAGGAAGAAGTTTTCGACGCGATCAAGATCGGTCTGGCCTCGCCGGACAAGATCCGTTCGTGGTCGTTCGGTGAAGTGAAGAAGCCGGAGACCATCAACTACCGTACGTTCAAGCCGGAACGCGATGGTCTCTTTTGCGCGAAGATCTTCGGGCCGATCAAGGACTACGAGTGCCTGTGCGGCAAGTACAAGCGTCTGAAGCACCGCGGCGTGATCTGCGAGAAGTGCGGCGTCGAAGTGACGCTGGCGAAGGTGCGTCGCGAACGGATGGGTCACATCGAGCTGGCCTCGCCGGTCGCGCACATCTGGTTCCTGAAGTCGCTGCCGTCGCGTCTGGGCATGGTGCTCGACATGACGCTGCGCGACATCGAACGCGTGCTGTACTTCGAAGCATATGTGGTGATCGAACCGGGCATGACGCCGCTGAAGGCGCGGCAGATCATGACCGAAGAGGATTACTACAACAAGGTCGAGGAATACGGCGACGAATTCCGTGCCGAAATGGGCGCGGAAGGCGTGCGTGAACTGCTGCGCGCGATCAACATCGACGAGCAGGTCGAGACGCTGCGCACCGAGCTGAAGAACACCGGCTCGGAAGCGAAGATCAAGAAATACGCGAAGCGCCTGAAGGTCCTCGAGGCATTCCAGCGCTCGGGCATCAAGCCCGAGTGGATGATCCTCGAAGTGCTGCCGGTGCTGCCGCCGGAACTGCGTCCGCTCGTGCCGCTGGATGGCGGCCGTTTCGCGACGTCGGACCTGAACGACCTGTATCGCCGCGTGATCAACCGTAACAACCGGTTGAAGCGTCTGCTCGAGCTGAAGGCGCCTGAAATCATCGTCCGCAACGAAAAGCGGATGCTGCAGGAAGCCGTCGACTCGCTGCTCGACAACGGTCGTCGCGGCAAGGCGATGACGGGCGCGAACAAGCGTCCGCTGAAGTCGCTCGCCGACATGATCAAGGGCAAGGGCGGTCGTTTCCGTCAGAACCTGCTGGGTAAGCGCGTCGACTACTCGGGCCGTTCGGTCATCGTGGTCGGCCCGACGCTGAAGCTGCACCAGTGCGGTCTGCCGAAGCTGATGGCGCTCGAGCTGTTCAAGCCGTTCATCTTCAACAAGCTGGAAGTGATGGGCGTCGCGACGACCATCAAGGCTGCGAAGAAGGAAGTCGAGAACCAGACGCCGGTGGTGTGGGACATCCTCGAAGAGGTGATCCGCGAGCACCCGGTGATGCTGAACCGTGCGCCGACGCTGCACCGTCTCGGTATCCAGGCGTTCGAGCCGGTGCTGATCGAAGGCAAGGCAATTCAGCTGCACCCGCTCGTCTGCGCGGCGTTCAACGCCGACTTCGACGGTGACCAGATGGCCGTTCACGTGCCGCTGTCGCTCGAAGCGCAGATGGAAGCGCGTACGCTGATGCTGGCGTCGAACAACGTGCTGTTCCCGGCCAACGGCGATCCGTCGATCGTGCCGTCGCAGGATATCGTGCTGGGTCTGTACTACGCGACCCGCGAAGCGGTCAACGGCAAGGGCGAAGGCCTGTCGTTCACGGGCGTGTCGGAAGCGATCCGCGCGTACGAGAACAAGGAAGTCGAGCTCGCATCGCGCGTCAACGTGCGGATTACCGAAATGGTCCGCAACGAAGACACGTCGGAAGGCGCGCCGGAATTCGTGCCGAAGATCTCGCTGTACGCGACGACCGTCGGTCGCGCGATCCTGTCGGAGATCCTGCCGCACGGCCTGCCGTTCTCGGTGCTGAACAAGCCGCTGAAGAAGAAGGAAATCTCGCGCCTGATCAACACGGCGTTCCGCAAGTGCGGCCTGCGCGCGACGGTGGTGTTTGCCGACCAGCTGATGCAGTCGGGTTTCCGTCTCGCGACGCGTGCCGGCATCTCGATCTGCGTGGACGACATGCTCGTGCCGCCGCAGAAGGAAACGATCGTCGGCGACGCCGCGAAGAAGGTGAAGGAGTACGACCGTCAGTACATGTCGGGTCTCGTCACCGCGCAGGAACGCTACAACAACGTGGTCGACATCTGGTCGGCAACGTCGGAAGCGGTCGGCAAGGCGATGATGGAGCAACTGTCGACGGAGCCGGTGACGGACCGCGACGGCAAGGAAACGCGCCAGGAGTCGTTCAACTCGATCTACATGATGGCCGACTCGGGTGCCCGGGGTTCGGCGGTTCAGATTCGTCAGCTGGCCGGTATGCGCGGCCTGATGGCGAAGCCGGACGGCTCGATTATCGAGACGCCGATTACCGCGAACTTCCGCGAAGGTCTGAACGTGTTGCAGTACTTCATCTCGACCCACGGTGCACGTAAGGGTCTGGCTGATACGGCACTGAAGACCGCGAACTCGGGTTACCTGACGCGTCGTCTCGTCGACGTCACGCAGGATCTGGTCGTGGTGGAAGACGATTGCGGCACGTCGAACGGCGTGGCGATGAAGGCATTGGTCGAAGGCGGTGAAGTCGTCGAAGCGCTGCGCGACCGTATCCTCGGCCGCGTCGCGGTCGCGGACGTCGTGAACCCGGAAACGCAGGAAACGGTGTACGAATCGGGCACGCTGCTCGACGAAACGGCGGTCGAGGAAATCGAACGTCTCGGCATCGACGAAGTGCGCGTGCGCACGCCGCTGACCTGCGAAACGCGCTACGGCCTGTGCGCAGCCTGCTACGGCCGTGACCTCGGCCGCGGCTCGCTCGTGAACGTCGGTGAAGCAGTCGGCGTGATCGCGGCGCAGTCGATCGGTGAACCGGGCACGCAGCTGACGATGCGTACGTTCCACATCGGCGGTGCGGCATCGCGTGCGGCAGTGGCTTCGTCGGTCGAAGCGAAGAGCAACGGTATCGTGCGCTTCACGGCGACGATGCGCTACGTCACGAACGCGAAGGGCGAGCAGATCGTCATTTCCCGTTCGGGCGAAGCGATGATCACCGACGATTTCGGTCGCGAGCGCGAGCGTCACAAAGTGCCGTACGGCGCGACGCTGCTGCAGCTCGACGGCGCGACGATCAAGGCTGGCACGCAGCTCGCCACGTGGGATCCGCTGACGCGTCCGATCATCACCGAGTACGGTGGTACGGTGAAGTTCGAGAACGTCGAGGAAGGCGTGACCGTCGCGAAGCAGATCGACGACGTGACCGGCCTGTCGACGCTGGTCGTGATCGACGTGAAGCGTCGTGGTTCGCAGGCTTCGAAGAGCGTGCGTCCGCAGGTCAAGCTGCTCGACGCGAACGGCGAAGAAGTGAAGATTCCGGGCACGGAGCACGCAGTGCAGATCGGCTTCCAGGTCGGCGCACTGATCACCGTGAAGGATGGTCAGCAGGTGCAGGTCGGTGAAGTGCTCGCACGTATCCCGACGGAAGCGCAGAAGACGCGTGACATTACCGGCGGTCTGCCGCGGGTGGCGGAACTGTTCGAAGCGCGTTCGCCGAAGGATGCCGGCATTCTCGCGGAAGTCACCGGTACGACGTCGTTCGGTAAGGACACGAAGGGCAAGCAGCGTCTCGTCATCACGGATCTCGAGGGCAACCAGCACGAGTTCCTGATCGCGAAGGAAAAGCAGGTTCTGGTTCACGATGCCCAGGTCGTCAACAAGGGCGAAATGATCGTGGACGGTCCGGCCGATCCGCACGACATCCTGCGTCTGCAGGGTATCGAGGCGCTGTCGCGCTACATCGTCGACGAAGTGCAGGACGTGTATCGTCTGCAGGGCGTGAAGATCAACGACAAGCACATCGAGGTGATCGTTCGCCAGATGCTGCGTCGTGTGCAGATCACCGACAACGGCGATACGCGCTTCATCCCGGGCGAACAGGTCGAGCGTTCCGACATGCTGGACGAGAACGATCGCATGATCGCCGAGGACAAGCGTCCGGCTTCCTACGACAACGTGCTGCTCGGTATCACGAAGGCATCGCTGTCGACCGACTCGTTCATCTCCGCGGCATCGTTCCAGGAAACGACCCGCGTGCTGACCGAAGCGGCGATCATGGGCAAGCGCGACGATCTGCGTGGCCTGAAGGAAAACGTGATCGTCGGCCGTCTGATTCCGGCCGGTACGGGTCTCGCGTTCCACAAGGCACGCAAGGCGAAGGAATCGTCGGATCGCGAGCGTTTCGACCAGATCGCAGCGGAAGAGGCATTCGACTTCGGCACGCCGAGCGCGCCGGCAGAAGAGCCGCAGCAACACCCGGCAGCCGAGTAAGCGCGGGCGGCGCGAGCCGCCTTGCCTCACACGCTGTCACCGAAACCGCCCGGTTTTGCCGGGCGGTTTTTTTTCATCTGTCGTTCACGCGCATGACGTGCTTGCGCACCGCGGGCCAACGCAGCTTGCGTGCGGTGCGTCCCATGGCCGCGGGTGCCACGGCATGTGCCGCGATCACGTCGAGCAGCCGCGGCAGGCCCGTCATGCGCGCGAACGAACCCTAACCGATCGGCCAAAACCGCACGATTCGCCACGCGTCGCGCGAGCGGGTTGTTAAAATTGCGGTCATCGTTCAGCCGTCCCTGTCCTCATTCATGTCCCGCGCCCTCGAAATCCTCGACGAAGTATTTGGTTATCCCGCATTTCGCGGCCAGCAGGGCGAGATCGTCGAGCACGTCGCCGGCGGTGGCGATTGCCTCGTGCTGATGCCGACCGGTGGCGGCAAGTCGCTGTGCTACCAGATTCCGGCACTGCTGCGGCGCGAGGCCGGGCAGGGCGCCGGCATCGTCGTGTCGCCGCTGATCGCGCTGATGCAGGACCAGGTCGCCGCACTGAGCGAAGTGGGCGTGCGCGCGGCGTACCTGAACTCGACGCTGTCGGGCGCCGAGGCCGCGGCGACCGAACGCGCGCTGCGCGAAGGCGAAATCGACCTGCTCTACGTCGCGCCGGAACGGCTGATGACGGGGCGTTTCCTCGACCTGCTCGAGCGCGCGAAGATCGGCCTGTTCGCGATCGACGAAGCGCACTGCGTGTCGCAATGGGGGCACGATTTCCGCCCGGAATACATCCAGCTGTCGGTGCTGCACGAGCGGTTCCCGTCGGTGCCGCGCATTGCGCTGACCGCCACGGCCGACGCGATCACGCGCGACGAGATCATCCACCGTCTCGCGCTCGACGACGCGCGCGTGTTCGTGTCGAGCTTCGATCGTCCGAACATCCGCTACCGGATCGTCGAAAAGGACAACGCGCGTTCGCAACTGCTCGATTTCATCCGCGCCGAACACACGAATGCGGACGGCACGACGGATGCGGGTGTCGTCTATTGCCTGTCGCGCCGCAAGGTCGAGGAAACGGCCGAGTGGCTGAAGGCGCAAGGCGTGCGTGCGCTGCCGTATCACGCGGGGATGGAGTTCGAGGTGCGGCAGAAGCACCAGGAGATGTTCCAGCGCGAGGAAGGCATCGTGATGTGCGCGACGATCGCGTTCGGCATGGGCATCGACAAGCCGGACGTGCGCTTCGTCGCGCACCTGGATCTGCCGAAGAGCGTCGAAGGCTACTACCAGGAAACGGGCCGCGCCGGCCGCGACGGGATGCCCGCGAATGCGTGGATGGCGTACGGTCTCGGCGACGTCGTCCAGCAGCGCAAGATGATCGACGAGTCCGATGCGGACGACGCGCACAAGCGCGTCCAGACGTCGAAGCTCGACGCGCTGCTCGGTCTGTGCGAGACGATCTCGTGCCGCCGCGTTCGGCTGCTGAACTACTTCGGCGAGGAGAGCAAGCCGTGCGGCAACTGCGACACGTGTCTCGAGCCGCCAGCGTCGTGGGACGCCACGCGTGAGGCACAGATGGCGCTGTCGTGCGTGTTCCGCGCGC
The DNA here is from genome assembly GCF_017104975.1 of Burkholderia sp. Ac-20344. Classification (NCBI taxonomy): domain Bacteria; kingdom Pseudomonadati; phylum Pseudomonadota; class Betaproteobacteria; order Burkholderiales; family Burkholderiaceae; genus Burkholderia; species Burkholderia sp. Ac-20344. Next base: position 63,545 of record NZ_JAAGPP010000021.1, on the reverse strand, counting down.
AGCGCGCAAGCGGCTTCAATTTCGGCTCGAGCCACCTGATCGAGATCCTGCGCGGCGGGCGCACCGAGAAGGTATTGCAGCGGGGCCACGACCAGCTCACGACGTTCGGGATCGGCGCGTCGCTGTCGGAGCCCGAGTGGCGCGCGATTTTCCGGCAGCTCGTCGCGTACGGCTACCTGGCCGTCGATCACGGCGGCTTCGGCGCGCTCGTGCTGACCGAGGCTGCGAAGCCCGTGCTGAAGAACGAGGAGAAGGTCACGCTGCGCCGCTACGTGAAGCCGCAGCGCACGCGCCAGTCGTCGAGCCGCAGCGGCACGCGTGTCGATCCGACCGCCGGCATGGGCACGCGTGAGCGCGCTCGGTGGGATGCGCTGCGCGCATGGCGTGCGGAAACCGCGAAGACGGACGGCGTGCCGGCCTACGTGATCTTCCACGACGCGACGCTCGCGGAGATCGCGCGCAACGCGCCGGAGACGATCGACGACCTGCGCCATATCCCTGGCATGGGCGTGCGCAAGCTGGAACGCTTCGGCGACGAGATCATCGACGTCGTCGAGTCGGCCTGACACAGGCGTTCCGACCCTTCCGGTAAACCACGCGTGCGGTCGGCGAATCACGCAAGCCGTTGACTTGGTTGGTATTTCCGGAATATCATGCTGGGTTCCGGTATTCGGTGGGCCGAGTCGCGTTCGAAAGTCCGCACCCGTTTCGCCGGTTCGGAAGTCAACTGTGCGCCGATTCTCGCTTTGCCCGAAATCGATGCGCAGATTTTGTTCAATTTCAGGAATAAACAATGCCAACCATCAACCAACTGGTTCGCAAAGGCCGTCAGTCGGAAACGACGAAGAGCAAGAGCCCGGCCCTGCAGGACTGCCCCCAGCGTCGCGGCGTGTGCACCCGTGTGTACACGACGACGCCGAAGAAGCCGAACTCGGCACTCCGTAAGGTCGCCAAGGTTCGTCTGACGAACGGCTTCGAAGTGATTTCGTACATCGGCGGTGAAGGCCACAACCTGCAGGAACACTCGGTTGTGCTGATCCGCGGCGGCCGTGTGAAGGACTTGCCGGGTGTGCGTTACCACATGGTTCGCGGCTCGCTGGATACCCAGGGCGTCAAGGACCGTAAGCAAGCGCGCTCGAAGTACGGCGCGAAGCGTGCAAAGGCTGCCAAGTAAGCAGTTTTTGATCAGGGATCGCCGCAGGGCGGTCAAGGCGGAAGTGCCGGATTGCCGGTGCTGTCGAGTAAGTGGTCACCCGGCCAAGCTGGTTAGTCGTGAAGATGTGATCGGGTTTGTTGGTGGCCGCGGAGCTGAAACCAGCTCCAACTGAACAAGTAAAGGAAGAATCATGCCGCGTCGTCGCGAAGTCCCCAAGCGGGAAGTGTTGCCGGATCCGAAGTTCGGTAACGTTGATGTAGCCAAGTTCATGAACATGCTGATGCTGTCCGGCAAGAAGTCGGTCGCAGAGCGCATCGTTTATGGCGCATTCGAACAGATCCAGACCAAGGGTGGCAAGGACCCGCTGGAAGTGTTCACGGTTGCGCTCAACAACGTCAAGCCGGTGGTCGAAGTGAAGAGCCGTCGCGTTGGTGGTGCCAACTATCAAGTTCCGGTCGAAGTGCGCCCGTCGCGTCGTATGGCATTGGCGATGCGCTGGCTGCGTGAGGCTGCGAAGAAGCGTAGCGAGAAGTCGATGGCCCTGCGCCTGGCAGGTGAACTCTCCGAAGCGGCCGAAGGCCGTGGCGGCGCGATGAAGAAGCGCGACGAAGTTCACCGCATGGCAGAAGCCAACCGCGCGTTCTCGCATTTCCGTTTCTAAGCGCCTGGCTGGGCTTTTAGCGGAAATAAATTCCGGGCGGGTGCGCTTTTCAGGCGCCTCGCCCGTTTGTGTTGAAGCATGATGCAGCTGGGCTGCATCGTGTCATCCCAGTAGAGGATCAAAGTGGCTCGCAAGACTCCTATCGAGCGCTACCGCAATATCGGTATTAGCGCTCACATCGACGCCGGCAAAACGACGACGACCGAGCGCATTCTGTTTTACACCGGTGTGAACCACAAGATCGGTGAAGTCCACGACGGCGCAGCCACGATGGACTGGATGGAGCAGGAACAGGAGCGTGGCATTACGATCACGTCCGCTGCTACCACCGCCTTCTGGAAGGGCATGGGCGGCAACTATCCGGAACACCGCATCAACATCATCGACACCCCGGGCCACGTCGACTTCACGATTGAAGTCGAGCGCTCGATGCGCGTGCTCGACGGCGCGTGCATGGTGTACTGCGCAGTGGGCGGCGTGCAGCCGCAGTCGGAAACGGTGTGGCGCCAGGCGAACAAGTACAAGGTGCCGCGTCTCGCGTTCGTCAACAAGATGGACCGTACCGGCGCGAACTTCTTCAAGGTCTACGACCAGCTCCGTCTGCGCCTGAAGGCGAACCCGGTTCCGGTCGTGGTGCCGATCGGCTCGGAAGAAAACTTCAAGGGCGTCGTCGATCTGATCAAGATGAAGGCGATCGTTTGGGACGAAGCGTCGCAAGGCACGAAGTTCGACTACGTCGACATCCCGGCCGAGCTCGCAGAGACCTGCCAGGAGTGGCGCGAGAAGATGGTCGAGGCGGCTGCTGAAGCCAACGAAGACCTGATGAACAAGTACCTGGAAGAAGGCGATCTGCCGGAAGCCGACATCGTCAAGGCGCTGCGCGACCGTACGATCGCGTGCGAAATCCAGCCGATGCTGTGCGGTACCGCGTTCAAGAACAAGGGCGTGCAGCGTATGCTCGACGCCGTGATCGATTTCCTGCCGTCGCCGGTCGACATCCCGCCGGTCAAGGGCGAACTCGAAAACGGCGAATCGGCAGAGCGCCGCGCAGCAGACGACGAGAAGTTCTCGGCACTCGCATTCAAGATCATGACCGACCCGTTCGTCGGCCAGCTGATCTTCTTCCGCGTGTACTCGGGCGTGGTGAATTCGGGCGACACGCTGCTGAACTCGACGAAGGACAAGAAGGAACGTCTGGGTCGTATTCTGCAGATGCACGCGAACCAGCGCGAAGAAATCAAGGAAGTTCGTGCAGGTGACATCGCTGCTGCGGTCGGCCTGAAGGAAGCGACCACGGGCGACACGCTGTGCGATCCGGCGAACCCGATCATCCTCGAGCGCATGGTGTTCCCGGAGCCGGTGATTTCGCAGGCTGTCGAGCCGAAGACCAAGGCTGACCAGGAAAAGATGGGCCTGGCGCTGAACCGTCTGGCACAGGAAGATCCGTCGTTCCGCGTGCAGACCGACGAAGAGTCGGGCCAGACCATCATTTCGGGCATGGGCGAGCTCCACCTCGAAATTCTGGTCGACCGGATGAAGCGTGAATTCGGCGTGGAAGCAACCGTCGGCAAGCCGCAGGTTGCGTACCGCGAAACGATCCGTTCGACGGCGAAGGACGTCGACGGCAAGTTCGTCAAGCAGTCGGGCGGTCGCGGCCAGTACGGTCACGCAGTCATCACGCTCGAGCCGAACGAACAAGGCAAGGGCTACGAGTTCTTCGACGAGATCAAGGGTGGTGTGATTCCGCGTGAATACATCCCGGCGGTCGACAAGGGTATCCAGGACACGCTGAAGTCGGGCGTGCTGGCTGGCTTCCCGGTCGTCGACGTGAAGGTTCACCTGACGTTCGGTTCGTACCACGACGTTGACTCGAACGAAAACGCGTTCCGCATGGCCGGTTCGATGGCGTTCAAGGAAGCAATGCGCAAGGCGAACCCGGTCGTCCTCGAGCCGATGATGGCTGTCGAAGTCGAGACGCCGGAAGACTACATGGGCAACGTGATGGGCGACTTGTCGGGCCGTCGGGGTATCGTCCAGGGCATGGAAGACATGGTTGGCGGCGGCAAGATCGTGCGCGCCGAAGTGCCGCTGTCGGAAATGTTCGGCTATTCGACGTCGCTGCGCTCGCTGACGCAAGGTCGTGCAACGTACACGATGGAGTTCAAGCACTACGCTGAAGCTCCGCGCAACGTTGCTGACGCGATCATCAGCGCGAAGTCGAAGTAATTCGTTATCACAATCGATTATTTTTGAAAGAAGAGAATCATGGCAAAAGGTAAATTCGAGCGGACCAAGCCGCACGTGAACGTTGGTACGATTGGTCACGTTGACCACGGCAAGACGACGCTGACGGCAGCGATCACGACGGTTCTGACGAAGAAGTTCGGCGGCGAAGCGAAGGCATACGACCAGATCGACGCGGCACCGGAAGAAAAGGCGCGCGGCATCACGATCAACACGGCACACGTCGAGTACGAAACGGCTAACCGCCACTACGCACACGTTGACTGCCCGGGCCACGCTGACTATGTGAAGAACATGATCACGGGCGCGGCGCAGATGGACGGCGCGATCCTGGTTTGCTCGGCAGCAGACGGCCCGATGCCGCAAACGCGTGAGCACATCCTGCTGGCGCGTCAGGTTGGCGTTCCGTACATCATCGTGTTCCTGAACAAGTGCGACATGGTGGACGACGCTGAACTGCTCGAGCTGGTCGAGATGGAAGTTCGCGAACTCCTGTCGAAGTACGACTTCCCGGGCGACGACACGCCGATCGTGAAGGGTTCGGCAAAGCTGGCGCTGGAAGGCGACACGGGCGAGCTGGGCGAAGTGGCGATCATGAGCCTGGCCGACGCGCTGGACACGTACATCCCGACGCCGGAGCGTGCAGTTGACGGCGCGTTCCTGATGCCGGTGGAAGACGTGTTCTCGATCTCGGGCCGTGGTACGGTGGTGACGGGTCGTGTCGAGCGCGGCATCGTGAAGGTCGGCGAAGAAATCGAAATCGTCGGTATCAAGCCGACGGTGAAGACGACCTGCACGGGCGTTGAAATGTTCCGCAAGCTGCTGGACCAAGGTCAGGCAGGCGACAACGTTGGTATCCTGCTGCGCGGCACGAAGCGTGAAGACGTGGAGCGTGGCCAGGTTCTGGCGAAGCCGGGTTCGATCACGCCGCACACGCACTTCACGGCTGAAGTGTACGTACTGAGCAAGGACGAAGGCGGCCGTCACACGCCGTTCTTCAACAACTACCGTCCGCAGTTCTACTTCCGTACGACGGACGTGACGGGCTCGATCGAGCTGCCGAAGGACAAGGAAATGGTGATGCCGGGCGACAACGTGTCGATCACGGTGAAGCTGATCGCTCCGATCGCGATGGAAGAAGGTCTGCGCTTCGCAATCCGCGAAGGCGGCCGTACGGTCGGCGCCGGCGTCGTCGCCAAGATCATCGAGTAATATCGACGATCCGCGGATCCCGACGGGGTCCGCGATTCCGCGGTATGTAGTCCGTACCGTCGAAACCGGGTGTCCAGCTTGCGCTGGCACCCGGTTTTGTTTTTCCGTCACGCCGAAGCGCGGGGTGAGAAACTCGCACCATCGCTTCAGAATTTCGTGTAGAATCGCGGGCTTAGCAGTGGAAGTACCGTCCGGAGCCTGATGTCTCGCACCCCGCAGACGTCATGTTTCACGTTCTTTTAGTGTCCGGCGATGCAACATCGCCTCGCTCTTTCAAGGAATAGTCATGCAGCAACAGAAAATCCGCATTCGCCTGAAGGCTTTCGACTATCGTCTGATCGATCAATCGGCTGCCGAAATCGTCGATACCGCGAAGCGGACTGGCGCAATCGTCCGTGGCCCGGTGCCGCTGCCGACGCGCATTCAGCGTTTTGACATCCTGCGTTCGCCGCACGTCAACAAGACGTCGCGCGATCAGCTCGAAATCCGTACCCACCAGCGCCTGATGGACATCGTCGATCCGACCGACAAGACGGTTGACGCGCTGATGAAGCTCGACCTGCCGGCTGGCGTCGACGTGGAAATCAAGCTGCAGTAAGGCTTCCAGCGCCGATCGGCTTGCCGTGCGGCGCTAAGTCTTTGATTGCTTGCGGAAAACGAGAGGTCGGGCTATAATGCTTGGCTTTTCGCGTATTCGCGTAAAAAAGTTGGGCCTTGCGTGCCCGGCATTTTGTAAATCAGCCCCGACCAATCGCAGTCGGGAATGGAGAAAATGATGAGCCTTGGACTCGTAGGTCGCAAGGTTGGCATGACCCGTATCTTCACGGCGGAAGGGGATTCGATTCCCGTCACCGTGCTGGACGTGTCGGACAACCGCGTGACGCAGATCAAGACTGTTGAAACCGACGGCTACACGGCCGTGCAGGTTGCATTCGGCTCCCGTCGTGCCTCGCGCGTGACGAAGCCGCTGGCAGGTCATCTCGCCAAAGCCGGTGTCGAAGCCGGTGAAATCCTCAAGGAATTCCGCATTGACGCGGCCAAGGCAGCAGAGCTGTCGAATGGCGCCGTGGTCGGTGCTGATCTTTTCGAAGTGGGCCAGAAGGTCGACGTGCAAGGCGTGTCGATCGGTAAGGGCTACGCCGGTACGATCAAGCGTTACAACTTCTCCTCCGGCCGTGCGACGCACGGTAACTCGCGCTCGCACAACGTGCCGGGCTCGATCGGTATGGCGCAGGATCCGGGTCGTGTTTTCCCGGGTAAACGCATGACGGGTCACATGGGTGACGTGACGGTGACGGTGCAGAACCTCGAAATCGCTCGTATCGACGCAGAGCGCAAGCTGCTGCTCGTGAAGGGTGCGATTCCGGGCGCGAAGGGCGGCAAGGTCTTCGTGACGCCGGCCGTCAAGACCAAGGGGGCGAAATAATGGAACTCAAGCTCCTGAACGAAAATGGTCAGGAAGGTGCAGTGGTCAACGCATCGGACGTCGTGTTCGGTCGTGACTACAACGAAGCGCTGATCCACCAGGTCGTCGTCGCTTACCAGGCGAATGCTCGCCAAGGTAACCGCGCACAGAAGGACCGTGAGCAAGTCAAGCACACGACCAAGAAGCCGTGGCGCCAGAAGGGTACGGGCCGCGCTCGTGCCGGTATGTCGTCGAGCCCGTTGTGGCGTGGCGGTGGTCGTATCTTCCCGAATTCGCCGGAAGAAAACTTCTCGCACAAGGTCAACAAGAAGATGCATCGCGCAGGTCTCTGCTCGATCTTCTCGCAGCTGGCCCGTGAAGGCCGTCTGTCGGTCGTCGAGGACATCATCCTCGAAGCGCCGAAGACCAAGCTGCTGGCCGAAAAATTCAAGACCATGGGTCTCGACTCCGTGCTGATCATTACGGATACGGTCGACGAGAACCTGTACCTGGCTTCGCGCAACCTGCCGCACGTGGCGATTGTCGAGCCGCGCTACGCTGACCCGCTGTCGCTGATCTACTTCAAGAAAGTGCTGGTCACGAAGGCTGCGGTCGCCCAGATCGAGGAGTTGCTGTCATGAGCGAGATTCGCAAGAACGATCATCGTTTGATGCAGGTCCTGCTCGCGCCGGTGATCTCGGAAAAGGCGACGCTGGTTGCCGACAAGAACGAGCAAGTCGTGTTCGAAGTCGCACCGGATGCCACGAAGCAGGAAGTGAAGGCGGCTGTCGAGCTGCTGTTCAAGGTTGAAGTTGATTCCGTCAACGTGCTGGTTCAGAAGGGCAAGCAAAAGCGCTTTGGCCGTTCGATGGGCCGCCGCAAGGACGTGAAGAAGGCGTACGTTTGCCTGAAGCCCGGCCAGGAAATCAACTTTGAAGCGGAGGCCAAGTAATCATGGCAATCGTTAAAGTTAAGCCGACATCGCCGGGTCGCCGCGCGATGGTCAAGGTGGTCAACAAGAACCTGCACCAGGGCAAGCCGTTCGCGGCACTGCTCGACTCGCAGAGCTCGACCGCCGGCCGTAACAACAACGGCCGTATCACCACGCGTCACAAGGGTGGTGGTCACAAGCAACACTATCGTATCGTCGATTTCCGTCGCACGAAGGATGGCATCCCGGCAAAGGTCGAGCGTCTCGAGTACGACCCGAACCGTAGCGCGAACATCGCGCTGGTGCTCTACGCAGACGGCGAACGTCGCTACATCATCGCCCCGAAGGGCCTGACCGTCGGCCAACAGCTGATGTCGGGTTCGGAAGCGCCGATCCGTGCAGGCAACACGCTGCCGATCCGCAACATTCCGGTCGGTACGACGATCCATTGCATCGAGATGCTGCCGGGCAAGGGCGCGCAAATGGCGCGTTCGGCTGGTACGTCGGCCATGCTGCTCGCCCGTGAAGGCGTCTACGCGCAGGTTCGTCTGCGTTCGGGCGAAATCCGCCGCGTGCACATCGAGTGCCGTGCAACGATCGGTGAAGTCGGCAACGAAGAGCATAGCCTGCGCCAGATCGGCAAGGCTGGCGCGAACCGCTGGCGCGGTATCCGCCCGACGGTGCGTGGCGTTGCGATGAACCCGGTTGATCACCCGCACGGTGGTGGTGAGGGCAAGACGGCTGCAGGTCGCGATCCGGTTAGCCCGTGGGGTACGCCGGCTAAGGGTTATCGCACCCGTAGCAACAAGCGCACGACGACGATGATCGTCCAGCGCCGTCACAAGCGTTAAGGAGTAGGCAATGGCACGTTCTGTTAAAAAAGGTCCGTTCTGCGACGCCCATTTGCTGAAGAAAGTTGAGGCGGCTGCAGCTTCGCGCGACAAAAAGCCGATCAAGACCTGGTCGCGTCGCTCGACGATTCTGCCGGATTTCATCGGCCTGACGATCGCTGTTCACAACGGCCGTCAACACGTTCCGGTGTACATCTCGGAAAACATGGTCGGCCACAAGCTTGGCGAGTTCGCACTGACCCGTACGTTCAAGGGTCACGCAGCCGACAAGAAGGCCAAGAAATAAGGGGCAATCAAGATGGAAGTGAAAGCAATTCATCGCGGTGCCCGCATCTCGGCGCAAAAAACGCGCCTTGTGGCTGACCAGATCCGCGGTTTGCCGGTCGACAAGGCGCTGAACGTTCTGACGTTCTCGCCGAAGAAGGCGGCTGGCATCGTGAAGAAGGTTGTGCTGTCGGCAATCGCGAATGCGGAGCACAACGAAGGCGCCGATATCGACGAGCTCAAGATCAAGAGCATCTACGTCGACAAGGCTGCATCGCTCAAGCGTTTCACCGCGCGCGCCAAGGGCCGCGGTAACCGCATCGAGAAGCAATCCTGTCACATCACTGTGACGGTCGGGAATTAAGGAGCCATACGATGGGACAGAAAATTCATCCGACTGGCTTCCGCCTGGCTGTCAGCCGCAATTGGGCTTCGCGTTGGTACGCGAACAACAACAATTTCGCGGCGATGCTGCAGGAAGACATCGGTGTTCGTGAATACCTGAAGAAGAAGCTGAAGAACGCTTCGGTCGGTCGGGTCGTCATCGAGCGTCCGGCGAAGAACGCGCGCATCACGATTTACAGCTCGCGTCCGGGCGTGGTCATCGGCAAGAAGGGCGAGGATATCGAGCAGCTGAAGACGGAACTGCAACGCCGCATGGGCGTGCCGGTTCACGTCAACATCGAAGAAATCCGCAAGCCGGAAACCGATGCTCAGCTGATCGCTGACTCGATCACGCAACAGCTCGAGCGCCGGATCATGTTCCGTCGCGCGATGAAGCGTGCGATGCAGAACGCGATGCGTCTGGGTGCCCAGGGCATCAAGATCATGAGCGCGGGCCGTCTGAACGGTATCGAAATCGCTCGTACGGAGTGGTATCGCGAAGGTCGCGTGCCCCTTCACACGCTGCGTGCTGATATCGACTACGCGACCTCGGAAGCGAAGACGACCTACGGGATCATCGGCGTCAAGGTGTGGGTTTACAAGGGCGACACGCTCGGCCGCAACGACGCACCGGTGGTGGAAGAAGTAGCCGAAGACAAGCGTCCGCGTCGCAATGCGCGTCCGGGCGACCGTCGTCCGCGCCGTGACGGCGAAGGCGGCGCTCCGGGTGCTCGTCGTGGCGCACCGCGCCGTGGCGCCGGCAAGCCCGAAGACGGCAAGACTGGAGAATAACGATGCTGCAACCGAAACGCAGAAAGTATCGTAAAGAGCAGAAGGGTCGTAACACCGGCAAGGCGACGCGCGGCAACGCAGTGTCGTTCGGTGAATTCGGCCTGAAGGCTATCGGTCGCGGTCGTTTGACCGCACGCCAGATTGAAGCGGCGCGTCGTGCAATGACGCGTCACATCAAGCGTGGCGGCCGCATCTGGATCCGGATCTTCCCGGACAAGCCGATTTCGCAGAAGCCGGCCGAAGTGCGTATGGGTAACGGTAAGGGTAACCCGGAGTACTACGTCGCCGAGATTCAGCCGGGCAAGATGCTCTATGAAATGGACGGCGTAACCGAAGAACTGGCACGCGAAGCGTTCCGTCTGGCTGCAGCCAAGCTGCCGCTGAAGACGGCGTTCATCGTGCGCCAGCTCGGCGCCTAAGGAGAAAATATGAAGGCTTCCGAACTTCTCCAGAAAGACCAGGCCGCGCTCAACAAGGAGCTGGCGGACCTGCTGAAGGCGCAATTCGGCCTGCGCATGCAACTCGCGACCCAGCAGCTCACGAACACGAGCCAGTTGAAGAAGGTTCGTCGCGACATCGCACGTGTGCGGACCGTCATGACTCAGAAGGCGAACCAGAAATGAACGATAGCGTGAAAACCTCGCTGAAGCGGACGCTGGTCGGTCGGGTCGTCAGCAACAAGATGGACAAGACCGTCACCGTGCTGATCGAGCACCGCGTCAAGCACCCGATCTACGGCAAGTATGTCGTGCGCTCGAAGAAGTACCACGCGCACGATGAAGCGAACACCTACAACGAAGGCGATCTCGTCGAAATCCAGGAAACGCGTCCTGTTTCGAAGACGAAGGCCTGGACGGTGTCGCGCCTCGTCGAAGCAGCTCGCGTCATCTAAGCGGGCAGTGCAGTAGGCAGTAACAGGCACTTCTCCGCGAAGTGCTTGAAATCGCAAAGTATTTGCTTGCGTGACCAGGATTATTTGTTATAATCCTGGTCTTCCCTCTTTATGGGAGCCCCGTCGCGGGCGAAGTTGGTGGGGGAAGCGGACTGGCGCCTGCCTGTCCGAAAGATTCACCGAATTGCGATGGCGGGTTTCGTTTGCCGTCGCTGCTGTTCCAACCCAAGCAGCCGATTGGCTGACGGGACCAAGACTGACCGAATGCATCATGGTGGTGCATCCGGATTAAGTTGGGAAAGACAAACCATGATCCAGACCGAATCTCGGCTCGAAGTAGCCGACAACACGGGTGCACGTGAAGTTCTGTGCATCAAGGTGCTCGGCGGCTCGAAGCGTCGTTATGCCGGCATTGGCGACATCATCAAGGTGAGCGTCAAAGAGGCAACGCCGCGCGGGCGCGTGAAGAAAGGCGAAATTTACAACGCCGTGGTGGTCCGCACCGCCAAGGGCGTGCGCCGTCAAGACGGCTCGCTGATCAAGTTCGACGGCAACGCCGCTGTGCTTTTGAATAACAAGCTCGAGCCGATCGGCACCCGTATCTTCGGGCCGGTGACGCGTGAGCTGCGTAGCGAACGATTCATGAAGATCGTTTCGCTGGCGCCGGAAGTGCTGTAAGGAGTCGCGATGAACAAGATTCGCAAAGGTGACGAAGTCATCGTCGTCACTGGCAAGGACAAGGGCAAGCGCGGCGTCGTGCTGGCTGTCGGTGCAGAGCATGTGACGGTTGAAGGTATCAACCTCGTCAAGAAGCATGTGAAGCCGAACCCGATGAAGGGTACGACGGGTGGCGTGGAAGCGAAGACGATGCCCCTGCATATTTCGAACGTCGCACTGGTCGACGCGAATGGCAAGGCGTCGCGTGTTGGCATCAAGGTCGAGGAAGGCAAGAAGGTTCGCTTCCTGAAGACGACCGGTGCCGTACTGAGCGCCTGACGCAGCGGAGTAAAAAATGGCTCGTTTTCAAGAGTTTTACAAAGAAAAGGTTGTGCCCGGCCTGATCGAGAAGTTCGGTTACAAGTCGGTCATGGAAGTGCCGCGCATCACCAAGATCACGCTGAACATGGGTCTTGGCGAAGCGATCGCTGACAAGAAGATCATCGAGAACGCCGTTGGCGACCTCACGAAGATCGCTGGTCAGAAGCCGGTCGTGACGAAGGCACGCAAGGCAATCGCAGGCTTCAAGATCCGCCAGGGTTACCCGATCGGCGCGATGGTGACGCTGCGTGGCCAAGCAATGTACGAATTCCTCGACCGTTTCGTGACGGTTGCCCTGCCCCGCGTGCGTGACTTCCGCGGCGTGTCGGGTCGTGCTTTCGATGGCCGTGGCAACTACAACATCGGTGTGAAAGAGCAGATCATTTTCCCCGAAATCGACTACGACAAGATCGACGCACTGCGTGGGCTGAACATCAGCATCACGACGACTGCGAAGACCGACGACGAAGCAAAGGCACTGCTCGCCAGCTTCAAGTTCCCGTTCAGAAACTGAGGTTACCGTGGCTAAACTGGCACTGATCGAACGTGAAAAGAAGCGCGCCCGCCTGGTCGCGAAGTTCGCAGCAAAGCGCGAAGCGCTGAAGGCGATCGTCGAAGACCAAAGCAAGTCGGAAGAAGAGCGCTACGAAGCACGCCTTGAGCTGCAGCAACTGCCCCGCAACGCAAACCCGACCCGCCAGCGTAACCGCTGCGCGATCACGGGCCGTCCGCGTGGCACGTTCCGTAAATTCGGCCTCGCGCGTAACAAGATTCGTGAAATCGCATTCCGTGGCGAGATTCCTGGCCTGACCAAGGCGAGCTGGTAATAGGAGAAACGTAAATGAGCATGAGTGATCCTATCGCCGATATGCTGACTCGCATCCGCAACGGGCAGATGGTCGAGAAGGTATCGGTGTCGATGCCCTCGTCGAAAGTCAAGGTTGCAATCGCGCAAGTCCTGAAGGACGAAGGCTATATCGACGATTTCGCCGTGAAGGCGGAAGGTGCGAAGTCCGAACTGAATATCGCGCTGAAGTACTACGCTGGCCGTCCGGTCATCGAACGCATCGAACGCGTGTCGAAGCCTGGCCTGCGCGTGTACCGCGGCCGTAACGACATTCCGCAGGTCATGAACGGCCTCGGTGTGGCAATCGTGTCGACGCCGAAGGGCGTGATGACCGACCGCAAGGCGCGCGCTACCGGCGTCGGCGGCGAAGTCATCTGCTACGTCGCTTAAAGCCGAGGAGAGAGAAACATGTCTCGAGTAGGTAAGAGCCCGATCGCGCTGCAAGGCGCGGAAGTCAAGCTGGCCGACGGTGCAATCACCGTCAAGGGCCCGCTGGGCACCATCACGCAAGCGATCAATCCGCTCGTGAACGTGGCGAACAACGACGGCACGCTGAACCTGTCGCCGGTGGACGAAAGCCGCGAAGCAAATGCACTGTCGGGCACGATGCGCGCGATCATCGCGAATGCCGTGCACGGCGTGACCAAGGGTTTCGAGCGCAAGCTGACGCTGGTTGGCGTCGGTTATCGTGCGCAAGCGCAAGGCGACAAGCTGAACCTGTCGCTGGGTTTCTCGCACCCCGTGGTGCACCAGATGCCGGAAGGCGTCAAGGCAGAAACCCCGACGCAAACCGAAATCGTGATCAAGGGGATCAACAAGCAACAAGTCGGTCAAGTGGCTGCGGAAGTCCGCGGTTACCGTCCGCCGGAGCCGTACAAGGGCAAGGGCGTGCGCTATTCCGACGAGGTTGTGATCCTCAAAGAAACGAAGAAGAAGTAAGGGTGCGCAATCATGGATAAGACTCAATCTCGCCTGCGCCGCGCTCGCCAGACGCGTATCAAGATCGCTGAGCTGCAGGTCGCGCGTCTCGCCGTGCATCGCACGAACACGCACATCTACGCTCAAGTGTTCTCGCCCTGCGGCACCAAGGTGCTCGCCAGCGCGTCGACGCTCGAAGCTGAAGTGCGCGCTGAACTGGCCGACAAGTCGGGCAAGGGCGGCAACGTTAATGCCGCGACGCTGATCGGCAAGCGTATTGCCGAGAAGGCAAAGGCTGCCGGCATCGAATCCGTCGCCTTCGACCGCTCGGGCTTCCGCTACCACGGCCGCGTCAAGGCGCTGGCTGAGGCAGCTCGCGAAGCTGGGCTCAAGTTCTAAGGAAGGAATTCGTCATGGCAAAGATGCAAGCGAAAGTTCAGGCTGACGAGCGCGACGACGGCCTTCGCGAAAAGATGATTTCGGTCAACCGCGTGACCAAGGTCGTGAAGGGTGGCCGTATTCTCGGCTTCGCCGCACTGACCGTGGTTGGCGACGGCGATGGCCGCATCGGTATGGGCAAGGGCAAGGCGAAGGAAGTGCCGGTCGCTGTCCAGAAGGCAATGGAACAAGCTCGCCGCAACATGTTCAAGGTGCCGCTCAAGAACGGCACGCTGCAACACGAAGTGCACGGCAAGCATGGCGCATCCGCTGTCCTCCTCGCTCCGGCGAAGGCAGGTACGGGCGTGATCGCCGGCGGCCCGATGCGCGCAGTGTTCGACGTGATGGGCGTTCAGAACGTCGTGGCCAAGAGCCACGGTTCGACGAACCCGTACAACCTCGTTCGCGCCACGCTGGACGGTCTGCGCAAGCAGTCCACCCCGGCAGACATCGCGGCGAAGCGCGGCAAGTCCGTCGAAGAAATTTTGGGCTAAGCCCGGGTGGTCACCATGTCTGAAAAAACTGTCAAGGTTCAGCTCGTTAAGAGCCTGATCGGGACCCGCGAATCGCACCGCGCGACCGTGCGTGGCCTGGGCCTGCGCCGACTCAACTCGGTCAGCGAGCTTCAGGACACGCCGGCGGTCCGCGGCATGATCAACAAGGTCTCGTACCTCGTTAAGGTCATCGCGTAAGCGGCCCTACGGATCAAGGAGTTGATATGGAATTGAATAACCTGAAGCCGGCAGCTGGCGCCAAGCACGCCAAGCGTCGCGTCGGCCGTGGCATCGGTTCGGGCCTCGGCAAGACGGCCGGCCGTGGTCACAAGGGTCAGAAATCGCGTTCGGGCGGCTTCCACAAAGTCGGTTTCGAAGGCGGTCAGATGCCGCTGCAACGTCGTCTGCCGAAGCGCGGCTTCACGTCCCTGACGAAGGAATTCGTCGGTGAAGTGCGCCTGGGCGACCTCGAGAAGCTGCCGGTCGATGAGATCGATCTGCTCGCACTGAAGCAAGCCGGCCTGGTCGGCGAGCTGACGAAGAGCGCAAAGATCATCGCGACGGGCGAACTGAAGCGCAAGATCGTCGTGAAGGGTCTCGGTGCCACCAAGGGTGCGCGCGCTGCGATCGAAGCGGCTGGCGGTTCGTTCGCCGAGTGACACGCGTAGCGCGTCGTCACTTGCATTCATCGGAGAAGGTACTTGGCTAACAGCCCGAGTCTTGCAAAACCCGGTCGAAGCACGGCGAAATTCGGCGATCTGCGCCGGCGAGCGATGTTCCTGCTCCTGGCGTTGATCGTCTATCGCATCGGCGCGCACATCCCCGTGCCGGGCATCGATCCGGATCAACTGGCTAAGCTGTTCCAGAGCCAGGCGGGCGGCATCCTGGGCATGTTCAACATGTTCTCGGGTGGCGCGCTTTCCCGCTTCACGATCTTTGCGCTGGGGATCATGCCGTACATCTCGGCGTCGATCATCATGCAGTTGCTGGCGATCGTCTCGCCGCAGCTCGAGGCGCTGAAGAAGGAAGGGCAGGCAGGGCAACGGAAGATCACGCAGTACACGCGGTATTTCACCGTGGTGCTCGCGACCTTCCAGGCGTTCGGTATCGCGGCTGCGCTGGAAAACCAGCCGGGCCTCGTCACCGATCCCGGCATGCTGTTCCGTCTGACGACGGTCGTGACGCTGGTTACCGGCACGATGTTCCTGATGTGGCTCGGCGAGCAGATTACCGAGCGTGGTCTGGGCAACGGTATCTCGATCATCATCTTCGGCGGGATCGCAGCAGGGTTCCCGAATGCCGTCGGTGGGTTGTTCGAGCTGGTGCGTACGGGTTCGATGAGCATCATTTCGGCGATCATCATCGTCGTTCTGATTGCCGCGGTGACTTACCTGGTCGTGTTCATCGAACGCGGTCAGCGCAAGATCCTCGTGAACTACGCGAAGCGCCAGGTCGGCAACAAGATCTACGGTGGGCAGTCGTCGCATCTGCCGCTGAAGCTGAACATGTCGGGCGTGATTCCGCCGATCTTCGCATCGTCGATCATTCTGTTCCCGGCAACGATTCTCGGCTGGTTCAGTACCGGTCAGCCGACGGGAAGCTGGATTTCCAATACGTTGCATAACGTTGCGGAAGCGCTGAAGCCGGGCCAGCCGGTCTATGTGCTGCTGTACACGCTGGCGATCGTGTTTTTCTGCTTCTTCTACACCGCACTGGTGTTCAACAGCAGGGAAACCGCAGACAACCTGAAGAAGAGCGGCGCGTTTGTTCCGGGCATCCGTCCGGGCGATCAGACCGCACGATATATCGACCGCATCCTCACGCGTCTGACGTTGGCCGGTGCGATCTACATCGTCTTCGTGTGTCTGCTGCCGGAATTCCTGGTACTGCGCTGGAACGTGCCGTTTTATTTTGGTGGAACGTCGCTGCTGATCATTGTCGTCGTCACGATGGACTTTATGGCGCAGGTGCAGTCGTACGTTATGTCGCAACAGTATGAGTCACTGCTCAAGAAGGCGAACTTCAAGGGCGGCAACATCCCGATGCGTTGAAAGGACTATGGCCAAAGACGATGTAATCCAGATGCAGGGTGAGGTGATCGAAAACCTCCCGAATGCGACCTTCCGCGTGAAGCTGGAAAACGGCCATGTCGTGTTGGGGCATATTTCCGGGAAGATGCGGATGCACTACATCCGCATCCTGCCGGGCGACAAGGTGACGGTTGAATTGACGCCTTACGATTTGTCTCGTGCGCGGATCGTGTTCCGGGCGAAGTGATTTGAAAAAAGGGTATTATCATGAAAGTGATGGCATCGGTTAAGCGCATTTGCCGCAATTGCAAGATCATCAAGCGCAAAGGCGTCGTTCGCGTGATCTGCAGCTCGGATCCGCGCCACAAGCAGCGCCAAGGCTGACCGCGCGTTTGTTTGCGCTTTTTGTTTGAGGAAAAACAATGGCTCGTATCGCAGGGGTTAACATCCCGAATCACCAGCACACCGAGATCGGCCTGACGGCTATCTTCGGTGTCGGCCGCACCCGTTCGCGCAGCATCTGCGTGGCAGCTGGCGTCGATTTTTCGAAGAAGGTCAAGGACTTGACCGACGCAGACTTGGAAAAGCTGCGTGAAGAAGTGGGCAAGTTTGTCGTCGAAGGCGATCTGCGCCGTGAAGTGACGATGAACATCAAGCGCCTGATGGACCTCGGTTGCTACCGTGGTGTTCGTCATCGCAAGGGCCTGCCGATGCGCGGTCAGCGTACGCGTACGAACGCACGTACTCGCAAGGGTCCGCGTCGTGCAGCGCAAGCGCTGAAGAAGTAAGCGGAACTGACAGTTACAGGAAAACGTAATGGCTAAGGCTTCGAACACCGCGGCGCAACGCGTTCGCAAGAAGGTTAAGAAGAACGTCGCTGAAGGCGTGGTTCACGTTCACGCGTCGTTCAACAACACGATCATCACGATCACCGATCGCCAAGGCAATGCACTGGCATGGGCGACGTCGGGCGGCCAGGGCTTCAAGGGCTCGCGCAAATCGACGCCGTTCGCTGCTCAGGTCGCAGCCGAGTCGGCTGGCCGCGTCGCGTTGGAATACGGCGTGAAGAATCTGGAAGTGCGGATCAAGGGCCCGGGCCCGGGTCGTGAGTCGGCAGTGCGTGCACTGCACGGTCTCGGCATCAAGATCACCGCGATTTCGGACGTCACCCCGATTCCGCACAACGGCTGCCGTCCGCCGAAGCGTCGTCGTATCTAAAGATGTGCTGGCACGTTCGTGCTAGCGCATTGCCTGTCGCCGCGTAGCGTCGACGGGCGTTGCTTTTTTGATTGACTAAGCCCACCGTTCGCCCCAAAGGGCGCGAACTAGCGCGGATTTCGATCTGCGTGACTGATTGATAGAGGAATGCAAAGTGGCACGTTATATCGGCCCCAAGGCCAAGCTGTCCCGCCGTGAAGGCACCGACCTGTTCCTGAAGAGCGCACGCCGCTCGCTCGCCGACAAGTGCAAGCTCGACAGCAAGCCGGGTCAGCACGGCCGTACCTCGGGCGCACGTACGTCCGACTACGGTACGCAGCTGCGCGAAAAGCAGAAGGTCAAGCGCATCTACGGCGTGCTGGAGCGTCAGTTCCGCCGTTACTTCGCCGAAGCCGACCGTCGCAAGGGCAACACGGGTGAAAACCTGCTGCAACTGCTCGAGTCGCGCCTCGACAACGTCGTGTATCGCATGGGCTTCGGCTCGACCCGCGCTGAAGCGCGTCAGCTGGTGAGCCACAAGTCGATCACCGTGAACGGCGTCGTCGCGAACGTCCCGTCGCAGCAGGTGAAGTCGGGTGACGTCGTTGCGATCCGCGAAAAGGCGAAGAAGCAAGCGCGTATCGTCGAAGCGCTGTCGCTGGCCGAGCAAGGCGGCATGCCGAGCTGGGTTGCAGTCGATGCGAAGAAGTTCGAAGGTACGTTCAAGCAAATGCCGGAACGCGCTGAAATCGCAGGCGACATCAACGAAAGCCTGATCGTCGAATTGTATTCGCGTTAATCCGATTGACGGCCGAGGTACCCCGATTGCGTTCCGCAAGGAGGGGCCTCGGCTGTTTATTTTCTGGTTGTTACCGGTCAGCCTTATCGGTGTAACGAGCCGAGGGTATTGAAAAGGAAAGCCCATGCAAACCAGTTTGCTGAAACCCAAGATCATCGCCGTGGAATCGCTGGGCGAGAACCACGCGAGGGTGGTCATGGAACCGTTCGAACGCGGTTACGGCCATACCTTGGGCAATGCGCTTCGCCGCGTGCTGCTGTCGTCGATGGTTGGCTACGCGCCGACCGAAGTGACGATCGCGGGCGTGGTGCACGAGTACTCGACGCTGGATGGCGTGCAGGAAGACGTCGTCAACCTGCTGCTGAACCTGAAGGGCGTGGTGTTCAAGCTGCATAACCGTGACGAAGTGACGGTTACGCTGCGCAAGGAAGGTGAAGGCGTTGTCACGGCCGGCGATATCGAGCTGGCTCACGACTGCGAAGTCATCAACCCGAATCACGTGATTGCGCACCTGTCGAAGGGCGGCAAGCTCGACGTTCAGATCAAGATCGAAAAGGGTCGCGGCTATGTGCCCGGCAACGTCCGTCGCTACGGCGAAGACACGGCCAAGATCATCGGCCGCATCGTCCTCGACGCATCGTTCTCGCCGGTTCGCCGCGTGAGCTACGCTGTCGAAAGCGCACGTGTCGAGCAGCGTACCGACCTCGACAAGCTCGTGATGAACATCGAGACGAGCGGTGTGATCACGCCGGAAGAAGCGATCCGTCAATCGGCCCGCATCCTGGTCGACCAGCTGTCCGTGTTCGCGGCGCTGGAAGGCACGGAAACGGCAGCCGAAGCGCCGTCGCGTGCTCCGCAGATCGATCCGATCCTGCTGCGTCCGGTGGACGATCTCGAGCTGACGGTTCGTTCGGCGAACTGCCTGAAGGCCGAGAACATCTACTACATCGGCGACCTGATCCAGCGCACGGAAAACGAGCTGCTGAAGACGCCGAACCTCGGTCGCAAGTCGCTCAACGAGATCAAGGAAGTGCTCGCTTCGCGCGGTCTCACGCTGGGCATGAAGCTCGAAAACTGGCCGCCGGCTGGTCTCGACAAGTAAGCCCGGTTGTTGCTGTAGTTGGCAAAGATGCGGATTTTCCTTTAAAATCCGCATCTTGCTTTTTTCGTTACCGGCCCGTGCACCCTTCGGGGTGCGATAGAAGAGCTGGATCAAAACTTTGAATCAAGGAAACTGAAATGCGCCATCGTCATGGTCTGCGGAAACTGAACCGCACGAGCAGCCACCGTCTGGCTATGCTCCGTAACATGTCCAACTCGCTGATCGAGCACGAAGTCATCAAGACGACGCTGCCGAAGGCGAAGGAACTCCGTAAAGTCGTCGAGCCGCTGATCACGCTCGGCAAGAAGCCGTCGCTGGCAAACCGTCGCCTGGCGTTCAACCGCCTGCGCGATCGTGACTCGGTGGCGAAGCTGTTCGACGTGCTCGGTCCGCGTTTCGCGAACCGTCCGGGCGGCTACCTGCGCGTGCTGAAGTTCGGCTTCCGCGTGGGCGACAACGCACCGATGGCACTGGTCGAGCTGCTCGATCGTCCGGAAGTCGACGAAACGGAAAACGTGCAAGAAGCTGAGTAAGCTTCCGGTACGCAGCAGTATCTGAAAGGGGCCGAGCAATTGCTTGGCCCTTTTTGTTTTTCCGGCACCGGCTGCGATCGATTGTCGCAGGGTGGTGCCGGCAGCGTTGCGCGGGCTGCGCTACGATACGGGGCAGCCGGCGCGCTTCCCAGGTGAGCAATCCGCGTCGGCTGGAGCCGACAGACCAGCCAGGAGGGCGCGGATGATAGTGGTGCTGATGCTGACGACGGTGCCCGATGCCGAGACCGCCAAGGCGCTTTCCGACGGTGCGCTCGATGGGCGGCTTGCCGCATGCGTGTCGGAGCTCGGTGCGATCAAGTCGCGCTATCACTGGCAGGGCAAGGTCGAAACGGCCGACGAGATCCAGTTGCTGTTCAAGACGAGCCCCGTGCGGGCACTCGAACTGGAGCGATTTATTCTCGCGCATCATCCTTACGAGACGCCCGAAATCGTCTCGTGGCAGACGACGGCATCGGCCGCGTACGGTCAGTGGGTGACGAGCGAAACTCAACGTCTATTTCATGTTTAACGGTATGGCGCTTCCCGTGCGCGTGCGCGCGCTGCGGTTCCTCGCAGTCCTGTTGTCGTTCATGCTCGTGCTGGGCGGCCTGTCGGTCGCGCGCGCGGCCGACGATTTCCTCGATCCGTCGGTTGCGTTCAAGTTCAGTGCGAGCGAATCGCCGGGACAGGTGGACGTCCGCTTCAAGGTCGCCAACGGCTATTATCTGTACCGCGAGCGGTTCGCGTTCGCGGTGAAGAGCGGGCAGGCGACGCTCGGCGATCCGCAATTCCCTGCCGGCCACGTGAAGTTCGACCAGACGTTCCAGAAGAACGTCGAGACATACCGTGACGAAGTCGTCGTTCGCGTGCCCGTCAAGCAGGCATCGGGGCCGTTCGAACTCGCGGTGACGTCGCAAGGATGCGCGGACGAAGGCATCTGCTATCCGCCGGCCGAGCACATCGTGAAGATCGATGGCGCCGCGCTGGGCGCCGCCTCGTCGTCCGGCGATGCGGCTACCGCGGGCAGCTGGTTCGACAAGATCACGAGCGCCGATTTCGCGCAGTCGCTGCTCGAAGGCCATGGTTTCTTCACGATCGTCGCACTGTATTTCGCCGCGGGCGTCGTGCTGAGCCTCCTGCCCTGTTCGTACCCGATGATCCCCATCGTGTCGGCGATCATCATCGGACAGGGCACGCGCGCGACGCATGCGCGCGGTTTCGCACTGTCGCTGACCTATGTGGTCGGCATGGCGCTGGTCTACACGGTGCTCGGCATCGCCGCAGCGCTGGTCGGCCAGAGCCTCGGCGCGTGGCTGCAGAACCCGTGGGTGCTCGGCGCGTTCGGTGTGCTGCTGACCGCGTTTGCCGTCTCGCTGATTTCGGGCAAGGACATCGCGCTGCCCGCGCGCTGGCAGAGCGGCGCGGCCGAGGCATCGAGTGCGCGCCAGGGTGGCCATTTCGTCGCGGTCGCGGCGATGGGCGCGCTGTCCGCGCTGGTCGTTGGTGCATGCATGACGGCACCGCTGTTCGCGGTGCTCGCCTTCATTGCGCACACGGGCAATGCGTTGCTCGGCGGTGCGGCGCTGTTCGCGATGGGGCTGGGGCTTGGCGTGCCGCTGCTGGTCGTCGGCGTCGGTGCCGGGACGGTGCTGCCGCGCGCCGGCGCGTGGATGGATGGCGTGAAGGTGTTCTTCGGCATCGTGCTGCTCGCGGCCGCGCTGTGGATCGTGTGGCCGGTGCTTGCCGGTGGCCTGAAGATGGTGCTCGCTGCGTTGTGGCTGCTCATCGCGGCCGCGGCGCTCGGGCTGTTCACGCCGAACGCCGGTGCCACGTCCATCTGGCGTCGCCTTGGCCGTGGTGTCGGCGCCGCGCTCGCGATCTGGGCGGCAACGCTGCTCGTCGGCCTGGCCGCGGGGTCGACCGATCCGGTCAAGCCGCTGGCGGTGCTGGCGGCACGCACGGTTGCGTCCGGCGGCACGGCGGCGGCAGGCCCGGCCGCTGCGCAGGACGGGCCCGCGTTCGCACCGGTGCGTTCGAGCGGCGAACTCGACGCGCTGCTGAAGACGCCGGGCCGGCCCGTGATGCTCGACTTCTACGCCGACTGGTGCGTGAGCTGCAAGGAGATGGAGCATCTGACGTTTACCGATGCGCGTGTGCAGGCGCGGCTCGCGCAGCTTCACCTCGTGCGCGCGGACGTCACCGCGAACAACCCGGACGATCAGGCGCTGCTGAAGCGCTTCAACCTGTTCGGGCCGCCGGGCATCATCTTCTTCGATCGCAGCGGCAACGAGATCGGGCGCGTGGTCGGCTATCAGGCGGCCGAGACGTTCCTGCGCAGCCTCGACCGGGCTGCGATCCCGACGGTATGACCAAGGCTGTCGGGCGGGTGCTGGTGGCGAACCGGCGCGCTTGCGCGGCATGAGCTGGCGATCGACAAGGGCAGATTGCCCAGATCGACGGAAAACAAAAAACGGCGGGACACCGAAGTGTCCCGCCGTTTTTCTTTCCGCCTGCCGGCGGGCAATCAGCGTTGCGCTTTCAGCAGACGCGCGGCGTCGAGTGCGAAGTACGTGAGCACGCCGTCGGCGCCCGCACGCTTGAACGCGAGCAGCGATTCGAGCACGACCTTGTCGTGGTCGAGCCAGCCGTTCATCGCGGCGGCCTTCAGCATCGCGTATTCGCCGCTCACCTGGTACACGTAGGTCGGGAAGCGGAACTCGTCCTTCACGCGGCGCACGATGTCGAGGTACGGCATGCCGGGCTTGACCATCACCATGTCGGCGCCTTCGTCGATGTCCAGGCGCACTTCACGCAGCGCTTCGTCGCTGTTCGCCGGATCCATCTGGTAGGTCATCTTGTTGCCCTTGCCCAGATTGGACGCCGAGCCGACCGCGTCGCGGAACGGGCCGTAGAACGCCGATGCGAACTTGGCCGAATAGGCCATGATCCGCGTATGGATATGGCCGTCGCTTTCCAGCATTTCGCGGATGGCGCCGATGCGGCCGTCCATCATGTCCGACGGCGCGACGATGTCGACACCGGCTTCCGCCTGCGCACGCGCCTGATCGATCAGGATCTCGATCGTATCGTCGTTGATCACGTACCCGTTCTCGTCGAGCACGCCGTCCTGGCCGTGGCTCGTGTACGGATCGAGTGCGACGTCCGTCAGCACGCCGAGTTCGGGGAAGCGCTTCTTCAACTCGCGCACCGCGCGCGGGATCAGGCCTTCCGGATTGGCTGCCTCGCGGCCGTCAGGCGTTTTCACCGACGGCTCGATGGCCGGGAACAGCGACAGCACGGGTACGCCGAGTTCGACGCACTGCTCGGCGACATGCATCAGCAGGTCGACGGACACGCGTTCGACGCCGGGCATCGACGGCACCGGCTGCCGTTCGTTGGTGCCTTCGACGACGAACACCGGATAGATCAGGTCGTCGGTGGTCAGGCGGTTTTCGCGCATCAGGCGGCGGGAGAAGTCGTCGCGGCGCATCCGGCGCGGACGATGAAGCGGATGGAAGCTCATGGCGATTGGGTAGAAATCAGGGCAGTAAGGACCTTACGGAACCCTTAGGTCATTTTCGGGAGCGTTGGTATATGATAGCGATCGAGCGGCACGCGTCGCGTGCAGCTCCCCGCTTCTCCTCCCTGAGCGGGTGCCTGTCGTTTTTCGATTAGGCTGTTTGACCCGCCGTTCAACGGCGGGTTTTTTTATGAGCCGGCCGAATCCGCAGGCGCCGTCAGGTGCGCGCCGCCGAGCCCGGCCGCGCGTTGCCCGATCATTGTGCTACAGGCTCGCTTTTTTCGTCGGCGGCGGACGGCCGCACCCAGCTCTCGATCAGCTCGTGTGCCTCGTCGAGCCCCGTGCGCTTCAGCGCGGAGAACAGCTGGACCGTCAGCTTGCCCTGGACACCCTGGTCACGATACGCATCGAGCCCCTTTTGCGTGGTCCGCAGCGCGTTGATGCTTTCCTGCCGCGTCAATTTGTCGCACTTCGTCAGCAGCGTGTGGATCGGCTTGCCGGTCGGCACGAACCACTCGATCATGCGGCGATCGAGGTCGGTCAGCGGACGGCGCGAATCCATCATCAGGATCAGGCCGCAAAGCTGCGAGCGGGTCGCGAGGTAGGACGACAGCAGCATTTCCCAGTGCGCCTTGGCGGCACCGGGCACTTCCGCGTAGCCGTAGCCGGGCAGGTCGACGAGATTCGCGACGGGCTCGGCGGCCGGGCCGACCGAGAAGTAGTTGATATGCTGCGTGCGGCCGGGCGTCTTCGATGCGAAGGCGAGCCGCTTCTGGTTGCACAGCACGTTGATCGCCGTCGACTTGCCGGCATTCGAGCGGCCCGCGAACGCGATTTCCGGCTGGACCGTCGGCGGCAGGTCGCGCAGATGGTTGACGGTCGTGTAGAAGCGGGCTTGATGGAGCAGAAAGGCCATGGGAACCGGAAGGACGGGCGGCGCAAGCCGCTTGGTGGAGGCGGGGTAGCCCCGATAGGCGCCGGAGCTTTCAACACGATATTGTACAATACGGCGGTTTTACCGAAGGCCACAGGGCGCCTGCCTCGCGCTTTTATGTAGCTTCTGCGGTAGACTGAACGCCGTCGTTTTTTGCAGAACCTCAAATTCCCACAAGACGAAACAGGGTGTGCGAATGAATCGACTGTGCAAGTCTCTGATGGTGCTTCAGGTTGCAGCAGGGTTCGTAGGTTTCGTAGCGGAGGCAAACGCGGCGGATGCGGCAAAGCCGGATCTCGACCGCGGCAAGGCGATTGCCGGGCAGGTTTGTGCGTCGTGTCACGGCGCCGACGGCAATAGTGCGTCGGGCAGTTTCCCGAAGCTTGCCGGCCAGCATCCCGACTATCTGGTCAAGCAGTTGAACGACTTCAAGACGCAGCCGGGCGCGAAGGGGCCGGTGCGTAACAACGCGGTGATGGTCGGATTCGCGAGCGCGCTGAGCGCGGACGACATGCGCAATGTTGCCGCGTACTACGGGTCGCAGACGACGAAGCTCGGTACCGCACGCGATGCGGCAACCGTGCCGATCGGCCAGAAGATCTATCGCGGCGGCATCGCGGAGAAGGGCGTACCCGCCTGCGCGAGCTGCCACGGGCCGACGGGGCAGGGGATCCCGGTCCAGTACCCGCGTCTGTCGGGGCAATGGGCCGATTACACGGTCGCGCAGTTGACCGCGTTCCAGCAGGGTGCCGGCGCGCGTAACAACAACGAGGCGATGCATCAGATCGCCACGCGGCTGTCGGACAACGAGATCAAGGCCGTCGCCGATTACATCGCGGGCCTGCGTTGAGCGGTCGGCCGCGAATGGAATAGCCGGGCGCCCGAAGGGCGGCTGGAGTCAGAACAAGAAAAGGGTGGGGCGCCGCGCCATTGCGGCCGCCTTGCCCTTTTTTGTTGTCAGTTGGAGTTTGAATGAGCGTTACCACGTCGGGGTTGCAGTCGAAGTCGGGTCAGGGTGCGTCGAAGCGCGCGGTCGAGCTGCTGAGCTCGATGCGCTTCGCGATTGCGCTGCTGGTGGTGCTGTCGATTGCGAGCATCATCGGCACGGTCCTGACCCAGGATGATCCGTATCCAAACTACGTGAACCAGTTCGGGCCGTTCTGGGCGGACATCTTCCGCTCGCTCGGCTTGTACAACGTGTACAGCGCGTGGTGGTTCATGCTGATCCTGATCTTCCTCGTCGTGTCGATCTCGCTGTGCGTGATCCGCAACGCGCCGAAGATGGTCGCCGACGCGAAGAGCTGGAAGGACAAGGTGCGCGAAGGCAGCCTGCGCGCGTTCCACCACAAGGCCGAATACACGACGTCCGGCACCCGCGCGAGCGTCGCGGCGACGCTCGCCACGTTCGTCACCAAGGCCGGCTACAAGCACGTCGTGCGTGAGAACGACGGCGCGACGCTGATCTCCGCGAAGCGCGGCGCGATGACCAAATGGGGCTACATCTCCGCGCACCTCGCGATCGTCGTGATCTGTATCGGCGGCCTGCTCGACAGCAACCTGCCGATCAAATTCCAGATGTGGATGTTCGGCAAAAGCCCGGTCAACACGAGCGCGACGATCAGCGAGATCTCGCCCGACCATCGACTGTCCGCGTCGAACCCGACGTTCCGCGGCTACGCGTGGGTGCCCGAGGGGCAGTTCGTGTCGACCGCGATCCTGAACCAGCCGAGCGGCTCGCTGATCCAGGACCTGCCGTTCTCGATCCAGCTCAACAAGTTCATCGTCGACTACTACACGACGGGCATGCCGAAGCTGTTCGCGAGCGACATCGTCGTGATCGATCGCGAGACCGGCCAGAAGATCCCGGCGCGCGTCGAGGTCAACAAGCCGTTCACGTACAAGGGCGTGTCGATCTACCAGTCGAGCTTCCAGGACGGCGGCTCGCAGATGCAGATGACGGCCTACCCGATGACGGGCGGCGACGCGAAGACCTTCCCCGTGAAGGGGACGATCGGCAGTTCGGCGCCGCTGCAGATGCCGGGCAACGATGGCGACACGATCGAGTTCTCCGATTTCCGCGCGATCAACGTCGAGAACATGGCCGACGCGAACGGCAAGCCAGATGTGCGCGGTGTCGCGACGACGAGCTCGCTGAAGGAAGTGTTCGACGAACGCCTCGGCTCCGGTGCGAAGACGTCGAAGCCGACGCAGCTTCACAATATCGGCCCGTCCGTGCAGTACAAGATTCGCGGCAAGGACGGCCAGGCGCGCGAATTCAACAACTACATGCTGCCCGTCGACATGAAGGGCGAGCGCGTGTTCCTTGCCGGCGTGCGTGCGAGCCCGAACGACCCGTTCCGCTACATGCGGATTCCGGCCGACAGCCAGGATTCGATCGGCGAATGGATGCATCTGCGCGCCGCGCTCGAGGATCCGTCCGCGCGTGCCGAAGCCGCTGCGCGCTTCGCGCAGCGTTCACTGCCGGGCACCGACGCATCGTTGCGCGGCCGCCTGCAGGACAGCGCATTGAAAGTGCTGACCCTTTTTGCGGCGAGCGACGACAGCGTCGGCCGCGGCGCCGACGGCCAGCCGATCGGCGGTTTCCAGGCCGTGGCGACGTTCATCGACCGCTCGGTGCCCAAGGCCGAGCAGGAGAAGGCCGCGAGCCTGCTGCTGCGGATGCTCGAAGGCTCGATGTGGGAGGTCTGGCAGATCGCGCGGGAGCGTGCGGGCGAGCCGGCGGCGCAGCAGGGCACCGACACGATCCGCTTCGTGCAGAACGCGATCAATGCGCTATCCGACAGCTTTTTGTATGGATCGCCGGTCTATTTGCAGCTTGACTCATTCAAGCAGGTGCAAGCTTCGGTATTTCAGTTGACGCGCGCACCCGGCAAGAATCTGGTGTATCTTGGCAGCCTGCTGCTGGTCGCCGGCATCTTCTCGATGTTCTACGTGCGCGAGCGGCGCCTCTGGTTCTGGCTGAAGGACGCCGGTTCGGGCGTCGATGTGGTGATGGCAATGTCCACGGCCCGCAAGACCTTCGATTTCGAGAAAGAATTCGTGCAGACGCGCGACGCGGCCGGGGCCGCCCTGCGCGCCGCACCTCGCGACGCCGCGCCGGCCGGTGCGGCATCGACGGCCCGTCCGCCTGCCGGCGGCGGTTCCGATTCCGAGAATTCCACCCGGTAACATCATGGATCTCACGCAAGTTTCCTCATCCCATCGGGCGTCGGCCCAGGCTCCGGTTACGGCGCCACTGTTCGACGACCGTCCGTTTCTCGCGCGCCTGTCGCTGCTTGACTGGCTGTTCGCACTGGCGCTCGTGGTGGGCGCGGGCTATGCGCTCGTGCACTACAACGCGCACATGGATTACTACGACAAGGCGGTGATGATCGGCACCGTGCCGGCGCTCATCGCGCTCGGCTGGCGCTGGAAGCCCGCGCGGCTGATGATGGCGTCGATCGCCGTGCTGGCGCTGCTGTCGATCCAGATCTATCAGGGCGATCTCGCACGCGCCGATTCGGCGTTCTTCCTCAAGTACTTCCTGTCGAGCCAGTCGGCGATCCTGTGGATGAGCGCGCTGTTCGTGCTCGCGACGATCTTCTACTGGATCGGCTTGCTCGCACGCTCGGAGTCGGGCTCCGCGATCGGCCAGAAGCTCACGTGGGTCGCCGTGCTGATGGGCTTCACCGGCCTGATGGTGCGCTGGTACGAGTCCTACCTGATCGGTTCGGACGTCGGCCACATCCCCGTGTCGAACCTGTATGAAGTGTTCGTGCTGTTCAGCCTGATCACCGCACTGCTCTATCTGTATTACGAAGGCCACTACGGCACGCGTTCGCTCGGCGCGTTCGTGCTGCTGGTGATCAGCGCGGCGGTGGGCTTCCTGATGTGGTACTCGGTCGCGCGCGATGCGCAGCAGATCCAGCCGCTCGTGCCGGCGCTGCAGAGCTGGTGGATGAAGATCCACGTGCCGGCGAACTTCATCGGCTACGGCAGCTTCGCGCTGTCGGCGATGGTGTCGGTCGCGTACCTGATGAAGGAACGCGGCGTGTTCGCGGATCGCCTGCCGACGCTCGAGGTGCTCGACGACGTGATGTACAAGTCGATCGCGGTCGGTTTCGCGTTCTTCACGATCGCGACGATCCTCGGCGCGCTGTGGGCCGCCGAAGCATGGGGCGGCTATTGGAGCTGGGACCCGAAGGAAACCTGGGCGCTGATCGTGTGGCTCAACTACGCGGCATGGCTGCACATGCGCCTGATGAAAGGCCTGCGCGGCACGGTGGCTGCATGGTGGGCGCTTACGGGCCTGCTCGTGACGACCTTCGCGTTCCTCGGCGTCAACATGTTCCTGTCCGGGCTGCACAGCTACGGCAAGCTGTAAGATTTCTGCTGCTCGTCCGACTATGAGACCGCCGGTGCACTGCGTGCCCGGCGGTTTTCTTTTGTAACGGGCGAGCGGTCCGGGCGTCGAACGGCGCAAGACAGGTCGGGTCGAACGCTCATGAAGCTGCGCGCGGCGCATGCAGGAGGAGCAGCACGATGTGGATCAAACGCCCTTTGCGGAACGTACTGACCGGCGGCGATATTGCCCCCGGCGAAATCACGCCGCGTGCAATCTTCGAGAACCGGCGGCGCGTATTGCAGGCGGCCGGCCTCGCGGCGGCGGGCGGGCTGCTCGGCGGCAGCGGCGCAGCATTGGCCGCCTATGCGTCGCCCGATGTGCGGGCCGCGAAGCTCGCGGCGAAGACGAATCCGAAGTTCGTCGCAGCCGACAAGGTGACGCCGTTCAAGGACATCACGTCCTACAACAACTTCTACGAATTCGGCACCGACAAGAGTGACCCCGCGCAGAACGCCGGCACGTTGCGGCCGCGCCCGTGGCGCGTGAGCGTCGAGGGCGAGGTGCTGCATCCGAAGGTGTTCGATCTCGACGAACTGCTGAAGCTCGCGCCGCTCGAGGAGCGCGTGTACCGGTTGCGCTGCGTCGAGGGATGGTCGATGGTGATCCCGTGGATCGGCGTGCCGCTGTCCGAACTGATCAAGCGCGTGCAGCCGACCGGCAACGCGAAATACGTGCAGTTCATCACGCTGGCCGATCCGTCGCAGATGCCCGGCCTCTCGACGCCCGTGCTCGACTGGCCGTACTCGGAAGGGCTGCGGATGGACGAGGCGATGAATCCGCTGACGCTGCTGACGATGGGCGTCTACGGGCAGGTGCTGCCGAACCAGAACGGCGCGCCGGTGCGGATCGTCGTGCCGTGGAAGTACGGCTTCAAGAGCGCGAAGTCGCTCGTGAAGATCCGCTTCGTCGACAAGCAGCCGAAGACGAGCTGGAACACTTACGCGTCGAACGAGTACGGCTTTTATTCGAACGTGAACCCGAACGTCGATCATCCGCGCTGGAGCCAGGCGACCGAGCGGCGCATCGGCGAGGACGGCTTTTTCACGCCGAAGCGCAAGACGCTGATGTTCAACGGCTACGGCGATCTGGTCGCATCGATGTATCAGGGCATGGACCTGAAGAAGAATTTCTGAGGGCGACAGTGAGAAACGACATGCCTCCTTCGACGCTGACGCCCCCGCGCGCAGTCGGCGCCGGCCCGGCTGCACGTGCCACGCGGTCCGGCGCGGTCCGTCCCGCCGCGCCGCGCTGGCTCGCGCCGGCCAAGGTGCTGGTTTTCTCGGCCGGCCTGTATCCGCTCGCGCGTCTCGTGCTGTTCGGGTTGATCGACCGGCTCGGCGCGAATCCGATCGAGTTCATCACGCGCTCGACGGGCCTCTGGACGCTCGTCATGCTGTGTGTCACGCTCGCCGTCACGCCGGTTCGGCGCATGACGGGGTTCGCCATGCTGCTGCGCTTTCGCCGGATGATCGGGCTGTTCGCGTTCTTCTACGCGACGCTGCACTTCACGACCTACCTGTGGTTCGACAAGTGGTTCGACGTCGTCGCGATCCTGAAGGACGTCGGTAAGCGCCCGTTCATCACGGTCGGCTTTGCCGCGTTCGTGCTGCTGATTCCGCTCGCGGCAACGTCGCCGCGCGCGATGGTGCGCAGGCTCGGTCGCCACTGGGCGACGCTGCACAGCGCGATCTACGCGATCGCGCTGTTCGGCGTGCTGCACTTCTGGTGGATGAGGGCCGGCAAGCACAATCTCGCGCAGCCGAAGCTTTATGCGGCGATCGTCGCCGCGCTGCTCGGCTGGCGGCTCATTGCATGGGGATGGCGGCGCGTGCGCGCGTGACGGCGCAGCCTGAAAAAACACAAGGCGATGACCGGGAAGTCATCGCCTAGTTGCGTGAGCCGTACAGGCGGCGCGACGTTACTTCGCGACGGCCGGGCTCGACGCTGGTGCAGGCATGGCCGATGCCGCACTCGACAATTCGGGCGAAAGCGTGAGCGGCGTGCCGGACGAATCGGGCACACTGTCGGACGACGCGTTTTCATCGGTCGGCTTCACGTCCGACGGCGGCGTGTCCTGCTGCTGGAGTGGCTTGGGCATCGGAGGCACGGTGGGCAGATAGAGCGCGCCGCTTTGACCGCAGCCGGCAAGAATCGCCAAAGCCGCTACAATCGCGCTCATCCGGAAAACGATTCGCATGATCGTCCCTGAACAATTGAACCGATAGAGTTTAGCATGTCCGATACCGAATACCTGACCCGTGCCGAGGCCGTGCTGGCGGCCGTCGAGCGTACCGTCGACGACGCCAACGACGGCGACCACGACATCGACCTGGAGCGCAACGGCAGCGTCCTGACGCTGACGTTCGAGAACGGTTCGAAGATCATCGTCAACCTGCAGCCGCCGATGAAGGAAGTGTGGATCGCTGCGAAGGCGGGCGGTTTCCACTACCGTTTCATCGACGGCGAATGGCGCGATACGCGCACGGGCACCGAGTTTTTCTCGGCGCTCACCGAATACGCGACGCAGCAGGCCGGCCTGCCGATCACGTTCAGCGCGCCGTAACAGCGAAGGACAGCCAAGGCCGAAGCCGGGGCCGCGCCCTAGGCGTCGTGCCAAAGAAAAAGCGCCCCGCGGGGCGCTTTTTCATGTCCGGGCCGGTGGTCAGTGTGCGAACAGGTTCATGATGTCCTGCTTTTCCTGCTCGTCGACGTGCGGCACGGTGGCGTCGACGTTCTGCGCGGCCGGTGCCTGCGGTACGCCGACCGTCGACACGAAGCCGTGACCCGGCGCGAAATCGGTGAAGTACAGCTCGCCGCCGAGCGATTCGACGCCGTCCGGCACCGTCGGCTTGAACTCGGGCACGCCCTTCAGTGCGGCGCCCATGTAGTCGATCCAGACCGGCAGCGACAGGCCGCCGCCCGTTTCGCGATCGCCGAGGCTGCGCGGATTGTCGTAGCCGATCCATGCGATTGCGGCGAGCGTGTGCTGGTAGCCGGCGAACCACGCGTCGTGCGAGTCGTTCGTCGTGCCGGTCTTGCCCGCGAGGTCGGTGCGTTTCAGCACGTTGGTCCGTGCGCCCGTGCCGCGCTGCGCGACGCTCTGCAGCAGGCTGTTCATCACGTACGCGTTGCGCGCGTCGATCGCGCGCGGTGCGTTCTGCTCGGCGACGAGCGGCTGCGCGCGCGCGACGATCGCGCCGTTCGGATCGGTGACTTCGGCGATCAGGTACGGATTGACGCGGTAGCCGCCGTTCGCGAATACCGAGTACGCACCCGCCATCTGCAGCGGCGTGACCTGGCCCGCACCGAGTGCCATCGGCAGGTAGGCCGGATGGCGTTCGGCGTCGAAGCCGAAGCGCGTGATGTACTGCTGCGCGTACTTCGTGCCGATGTGGTTGAGGATCCGGATCGACACGAGGTTGCGCGAGCGCTGCAGCGCGGTACGCATCGACATCGGGCCTTCGAAGCCGCCGCCGTAGTTTTTCGGCTCCCACGGCTGGCCGCCCGTTTCGGCGGCACTGAAATACAGCGGGCCGTCGTTGATCACGGTTGCCGGCCCGAGACCCTTGTCGAGCGACGCCGAATAGATGAACGGCTTGAACGACGAACCCGGCTGCCGCCACGCCTGCGTGACGTGGTTGAACTTGTTCTTGTTGTAGTCGAAGCCGCCGACGAGCGAGCGGATCGCGCCGTCCTGCGGGACGATCGACAGGAACGCTCCCTCGACCTGCGGCAACTGCGTGATCGACCATTTGCCGGTGTCGTTCTTCACGACGCGGACGATCGCGCCCGGGCGGATACGGCGATTCGGCTGCGCATTGGCCGACAGCGCACCCGACGCGAAGCGCAGGTTGTCGCCTTCGATCGTCGCATTGCTGCCGTCGATGAACGCAACCGTGATCTGGCGCGGGCTGGCGGCCGTGACGACCGCGGCAATCAGTTCGCCGTTGTCGGGGTGTTCGAGCAGCGCATCGTCGATCGCCTGTTCGCGGTCGTCGGCACCGGCCGGCAGTTCGATGAAGCCTTCCGGCCCCCGATAGCCGTGCCGGCGCTCGTAATCCATGATGCCCTTGCGCAGCGCGGTGTACGCGACCTGCTGGTCCGCGGAGTCGATCGTCGTGACGACGTTGAAGCCGCGCGTGTAGGTTTCCTCACGGTACTGCGCGTACATCATTTGTCGGACCATTTCCGCGACGTACTCGGCGTGCACGCTGAAATCGCGGCCCGGCCCCTTGACGACGAGCGGCTGTGCGACGGCCTCGTCGTATTGCTCGCGCGAGATGAAGTTCAGCTCGAGCATCCGTTGCAGGATGTATTCCTGGCGCACCTTCGCGCGCTTCGGGTTCACGACCGGGTTGTACGCGGACGGCGCCTTCGGCAGCCCCGCGAGCATCGCGGCTTCGGCGAGCGTAATGTCCTTCAGGTCCTTGCCGAAGTAGACCCGCGCGGCGCTCGCGAAGCCGTACGCGCGCTGGCCGAGATAGATCTGATTCATGTAGACCTCGAGAATCTGATCCTTCGTCAGCGCACGCTCGATCCGGTACGCGAGCAGCATCTCGTAGATCTTGCGCGTGTAGGTCTTCTCGCTCGACAGGAAGAAGTTGCGCGCGACCTGCATCGTGATCGTGCTTGCCCCCTGCGACGCGTGGCCGTTCGTCAGCGCGACGAAGCCGGCGCGGACGATGCCGGTGAGGTCGACACCGCCGTGATCGTAGAAGCGCGCGTCCTCGATCGCCAGGATCGCCTTCTTCAGCGATTCGGGCACGTCCTTGAAATGGACGACGTCGCGGCGCTCTTCGCCGAATTCGCCGATCAGCACGTGATCGGACGTATAGATGCGCAGCGGCACCTTCGGGCGATAGTCGGTCAGCGCGTCGAGCGACGGCATGTTCGGCCACGCAACGACGAGCGCGTAGCCGAGCACGAGGCCGCCGGCCACGACGAGCGCCACGCACATCGTGGCGAATCCGAGCAGGACTTTTTGCCACCAGGGCCGCTTCTTCGGCTCCGGGGCAGGAGGCGGGGACGTAGGAGTCGTGGATTGCATAGGCATACCGGAAAACAGTCCCGCGATTATAGCTGCCCGGTAAGACCGGTCCTGACGCGGGGGCCGCCCGCCCTGAAGCCGCGGGTTGGCCTTACTTCCAGCATAGCCCGCGCGAGGCCGTCGCGAGCGGATGCTGGCCGTTAGGCCGACTGTCGGCCGCACGCGGCGCTTTGCAGAATCAGGTCTCGGAAACGCGGCGTGGGCCGCGACGATTTCGGGAGGCTGGGATGGCGGGACGATGGAGAGCGCGGTTTGCGCAGGGCGGGCACCGGTCGACGGGAATCGACGTCGGTGCGGACGAGGTGAGGGTGGTCGTGCTGAGCCGGCGCGGCCGGAGCGCGGAGGTGTGCGTCGAGGGGCTCGAGCGGGAGCCGGTCGGGTTGGCGGGCGGGCCGGAGGATGCGCGCTGGGCGGCGGTCGCGCGAGCGCTGGCCGCCGCGGTGTCGAGGCTGTCAGCGGTCGACGTGCGGTGCGACGCGCGCGGCGTGATGGCGTTGCACGATGACGAGATGCGCACCGCGACGCTCGACCTGGCCGGGCGGGACGACATCGAGGACGCCGCGCGGCAGGCGGCCGAACGCATCTCGGGGCTGGCGCCGGACAGTCTCGCGTTCGACTGGCGGCAGCATGGCGGCGCGGGGTCGGGCGAGATCGAGATTGCCGTGGCCCCGCTGGCGCTGCTCGAACGGCGAATCGACGTGGCTGCCCAGGCCGGTGTCGACCTGACGGTGATCGACGGCGAGTCGGCCGCGGCGCTGCGTGCGTTGCGCTATGCCGCGCAATTCGAACCCGACGGGCAGGCAGGCTCCTGCGCGGCGCTCTGGTTCCATGACTCGGGCGTGCACGGCTGGCGAATCGACGGCCCGTTGGCCGTACCGGTGCTGACGCTGTCCGGCGCCGTGCCGGGGGCGTTTGCCGATGCATTGCGCCGGCGCGCGCTCGGGGCCGTGTGTTGCGTACTCGTGGCCGGGGACGAGCGATGCATTGCCTGCTTCGATACGTCCGTCGCCGAGATCGGCGATGTGCTCGGCGCGGTTGCGGTGTCATTCGACTGCACGGGCTGGGGCGGGAAACCGGGCAAGCCCGCCGGCATGCCGGGCGGCCCGGCATGGGCTGTCGCATTCGGGCTGGCATTGCACGGGGTGTGGGAATGACGGCCTGTCGTGCGGAGCCGGGCGGCTTCAACCTGCTGCCGTACCGCGAGCGGCTGGCGCAGGCGTTGCGACGTCGTCGGGCCGTGCAGTGCGGTACGGCGATTCTGTTCGGCGTGCTCGGCGCCGGCTTGTGGACCGGCGCCGCCGCCGGGGCGCGATGGCGTGTGGATGCCGAGCGCGCAAGCGTGGAGGCGCGGCTGCGGCAGTTGCAGCCGCAGGTGGGGGCCGCGACGGGCGCCGCCAAGGCAGCGGCCGTTTCCGCGCAGCGCGACGCGCAGGCGGCCGCGCTTGCGGTGCCTCACCGGCACGTCGCGGGGCTGCTGGCCATACTGGCGCAGGTGCGCGACGGTACCGTCCGGCTCGACGCGCTGCGCACGACGTCGGCCGGTGCCGTGCTCGATGCGCGCGCCGCGAGCTACCGGGCGGCCGCCCGGTGGCTCGCGGGGATGGCACGCGAGCAGCGTGGCTGGCGGATCGATATCGATGCATTGAAGCCTGCTTTGGATGCCCCGGTCGCGACCGGCGGGATGCCGTTCCGTTTCTCGGTCCAGCTGCGCTGGCACGACGCGATGCCGTCCCGGAATGCGCCGGGAGGTGGCGCATGACGGCGGCGCTCGCGCATCGGCCCGCACGGCGTGGCGACGGATGGCTCGGCGGCATGCCGCGCGTGTCGCCGGCGGCTGCACACATCGCAGGCTGCGTGCTCGCGTTCGCGGCCGTGCTGGCAGGCGGCATTCATCTGGCGAATGCCGCCGACTGGAGCGGGCTCGCGCACAGCCGCGCGTTGCTGGCAGCGGCGCAGATGCGTGAGGCCGATGCGCAGCATGTGCTGGCAGCCGCCGCACGGCAGCACGACGGGCGTCCGGCGGAGGCACACGGCGATCACTTGTCGCGTGCGCCGGAATGGGCCGCGCTGATGCTGGAACTGGCTGACCGCGCCGCGTCGAGCGGACTGCGCGGCGTATCGATCGAACGGCTGCGCGCCGATGGTGCGGCGCCGGACGGCCGGCGCACGGTGCGCATCGTCGCCGACGGCGGTTTTCGCGCGTTGCTGCAGATGGTCGGCGGGCTGGCCCGTTTCCCGGTGCTGGCGGTGCCGTCCGTGCTGCGCGTCGAACGGGGAAAGGAGGCCGCGCGCGTGGAAATGTCTGTCGACGTGTTTCCGGGGTTGCCGGCGGTAACGTCCACGGGCGGCGCGAAGCCGGTTCTGGTCGACGCGCCCGCCGCCGATCCGTTCGGTGAGGCCGGTTCGTCTGAAGCGGAGGGAGCGGCTGCCCGCCTGGCCGGCACGATTCGCGACGGGCGTGCCGGTCTCGCGCTGTTCGACGACGGTGATGGCGCGTTCACGGCGGTGGTGCCCGGCGAAGCCCTCGGGGCCGCGCGGGTGGTGAGAATCGATCCCGTCGCCGTGACGCTCGCGACGGCGGACGGCGCGTACCGAGTCACCCTGGACGACGGGAGGCGGCCATGATGAGGCATGGATGTCGGGTACTCGCCGTCTGGGCCGGATTGACGGCGGCCGGCGCAAGCGCCTCGTTGCCGCCGCTGCCGGCCGTCTGGCCTGCCGCATCGGTGGAGATGCCGGTGCCGGGCGTGCCGTTGCCTCAAGGCGCGGTGGACGGTGCGGACAACACTGTATCGACGGAGGCCGGCCCGCCCCCATTCGATCAGGCGGCTCGCGCGGCGCTTCAGGCGGAGGTTGCCTCCCCGGCGCCCGGGCTGGAGGGGCCGCCGATCCCGTTGGCGCCGCCGGTCCGGATGGGCGATGCCGCGGCACGGCAACCGGGCGATGCGGACGACGCGCGGCGGATCTCGCTGAATCTGCAGGGCGCGGGGCTCGCAGCCGCGTTTGACGCGTTTGCCCGGTTCACCGGACTCAATATCGTCGTCGGCGAGCAGGTGCGCGGTACCGTCACGTTACGTCTGAATAATGTCCGCTGGCGGGATGCCTTCGACACGCTGCTCGACACGCACGGGCTCGCGATGTCCCGGCGGGGCAACGTGATATGGGTCACGCCGGCCGCCGAGCTGGCCGCGCGCGAACGCGAGCGATTCGAAATGCACGCGCGGGCCGCCGATCTGGAGCCGCTTTCGAGCCGTACGTTTGCGCTGCACTACCCGCGCGCGCAGGACGTCCAACGGCTGCTGGCCGGCGCGACCGGCCAGCGCCTGCTGTCGAAGCGTGGCGCCGCGGCGGCCGATCCGCGCACGAACCTGCTGTTCGTCACCGATCTCGCGCCGCGTCTCGACCAGATCGCGAGCCTGATCGATGCGATCGACCGGCCGTCGCGGCAGGTCCGGATCGAGGCCCGCATCGTCGAGGGCGAGCAGGGTTTTTCGCGCAATCTCGGCGCACGCGTCGCGCTGCGGGCGCAGGCGCGGCCGCCGTCGGGCGAGAACGCCACGTTCGCGACCGGTGCGCGCAATGCGCTCGACCTTGCTGCGCGGCCGCTCGGCGGCTTCGAAGCAGCGACTGCCGGCTTCACGCTGTTCGCCGCGCCGCTCAGCCGTGTGCTCGACATCGAACTGAGCGCGCTCGAGGCGCAGGGGCGGGGCCAGATCGTATCGAGTCCGCGCGTGGTGACCGCCGATCGCGTCAAGGCCATCGTCGAACAGGGTTCGGAGCTGCCGTACCAGGCGAAGGTCGGCAACGGCGTGAGCGGCGTGCAGTTCCGCCGGGCGACGCTCAAGCTCGAGGTCGAGCCGCAGATCACGCCGGACGGGCGCGTGGTGCTCGACCTGGACGTGACGAAGGACAGCATCGGCGAGCCGACGGCGGCCGGCCCGGCGATTCATACGAAGCACGTCCAGACGCGCGTCGAGGTCGAGAACGGCGGGACGGTCGCGATAGGCGGGATCTACGAGCAATTGAACCGGAACGATGTGACGCGCGTGCCGCTCTTGGGCAAAATACCGGTTCTGGGCGCGCTTTTCCGGCACCGCGCGCAACGCGACCAGCGCAACGAACTGGTCGTATTCATCACGCCGACCGTCGTCGATGCGCGCTGCAATGCGCACGGCGCGGGCAGCGCGGATGCCGAAAAAACGGGGCCGGAAGCCGCCGGCGCAGGCTCGACAAGGCAGCCGCTTTGCCAGTAAGCTGCGCCACACACCAGCAAGATTGAAGCAGAGGAAGCCGTTGCAAGCGCGGGACCCACATGCAAACGTATTTTTCGTCGGCCTTATGGGAGCGGGTAAGACCACCGTGGGCCGTGCGGTCGCGCGTCGTCTCGACAGGACGTTCTTCGACTCCGACCACGAAATCGAGGCCCGCACGGGCGCGCGCATTCCGGTGATCTTCGAGCTGGAGGGCGAGGCCGGGTTTCGCGATCGCGAAACGCAGGTGATCGCCGATCTCACGCAGCGCGAAAACATCGTCCTCGCGACGGGCGGCGGCGCGGTGCTGCGCCCGGAAAATCGCGACTGCCTGAAAAGTAACGGTATCGTCGTCTACTTGCGCGCCAATCCGCACGATCTATGGCTGCGCACGCGCAAGGACAAGAACCGCCCGCTGCTGCAGACCGAAGATCCGAAGGGGCGTCTCGAAGCGCTGTACGAAGTACGTGACCCGCTGTACCGCGAATGCGCGGATTTCGTCATCGAGACCGGTCGTCCGTCGGTCAACGGTCTCGTCAACATGGTGCTGATGCAACTCGAACTGGCGGGCGTCATCGCCAAGCCGCTACAAGCATGATTACTGTCAACGTCGATCTGGGCGACCGCGCCTATCCGATTCATATTGGCGCCGGCCTGATCGGCCGCGCCGAGCTGTTCGCGCCTCGCATCTTGGGTTCGTCCGTCACGATCGTCACGAACACGACGGTCGATCCGCTCTACGGCGACGGGCTGCGCGCGGCGCTCGCGCCGCTCGGCAAGCGCGTGTCGACGGTCGTGCTGCCGGACGGCGAGGCGTACAAGAACTGGGAAACGCTGAACCTGATCTTCGACGGCCTGCTGACCGACCGCGCGGACCGAAAGACGACGCTCGTCGCGCTCGGCGGCGGCGTGATCGGTGACATGACCGGCTTTGCGGCCGCGTGCTACATGCGCGGCGTGCCGTTCATCCAGGTGCCGACGACGCTGCTGTCGCAGGTCGACTCGTCGGTCGGCGGCAAGACGGGTATCAACCACCCGCTCGGCAAGAACATGATCGGCGCGTTCTACCAGCCGCAGGCCGTGATCGCGGACATCGGCGCGCTGTCGACCCTGCCCGACCGCGAACTGGCGGCCGGTGTCGCCGAGATCATCAAGACCGGCGCGATCGCCGATGCGGAATTCTTCGACTGGATCGAGGCGAACGTCGACGCGCTGAACCGTCGCGACCCGGCTGCGCTCGCGCACGCGGTGAAGCGTTCGTGCGAGATCAAGGCGAGCGTGGTGGCGGCCGACGAACGCGAAGGCGGCCTGCGCGCGATCCTGAACTTCGGCCACACGTTCGGCCATGCGATCGAGGCCGGGCTCGGCTACGGCGAGTGGTTGCATGGCGAGGCGGTCGGCTGCGGGATGGTGATGGCGGGCGACCTGTCGGTGCGGCTCGGTCTGCTCGACGAAGCGTCGCGGCAGCGCCTCGATGCGGTGATCGCGGCTGCGCACCTGCCGACCCGCGGGCCCGCGCTCGGCGACGCGCGCTACATGGACCTGATGCGCGTCGACAAGAAGGCAGAAGCCGGCGCGATCAAGTTCATCCTGCTGAAGCGATTCGGCGATACGTTGATCACGCAGGCGCCGGACGAAGCCGTGTTCGCTACACTGGCACAGACGACCCGCTAACGGCCGCCCGGATGCCCCGGCGCCCCTGACATGGAGGAGACGTGAGCGAGACATCCAGCAGCACACTGCCCGAAGCCGGCCGCGCATCCGTTGCGCCGGTGGCCGAGCCGCCGACACTGGCGGCGCTGGAAGCCCATCTCGCTCCGTATGCCGCACACGCGTCGCAGTCGCGCGGCCGCCGCCATCCGGAAACACCGCCGGCGGCGCGCACCGAATTCCAGCGCGACCGCGACCGCATCGTCCATTCGACCGCGTTTCGCCGGCTCGAATACAAGACGCAAGTCTTCGTCAATCACGAAGGCGACCTGTTCCGCACGCGCCTCACGCACAGCCTCGAAGTTGCGCAGATCGCGCGCTCGGTCGCGCGCAATCTGCGCCTGAACGAGGATCTCGTCGAGGCGATTTCGCTCGCGCACGATCTCGGCCATACGCCGTTCGGCCATGCCGGGCAGGACGCGCTGAATGCGTGCATGCGCGAGCATGACGGCTTCGAGCACAACCTGCAGAGCCTGGCGGTCGTCGACGAGCTCGAGGAGCACTACGGCGCGTTCAACGGGCTGAACCTGTGCTTCGAGACGCGCGAAGGCATCCTGAAGCACTGCTCGCGCGAGAATGCGCGCAAGCTCGGTGCGCTCGGCGAGCGCTTCCTGCAGGGCCGCCAGCCGTCGCTCGAAGCGCAGCTTGCCAACATCGCGGACGAGATCGCCTACAACAACCACGACGTCGACGACGGCCTGCGTTCCGGCCTGATCACGATCGAGCAGCTCGCGGAAGTCGAGCTGTGGCAGCGCCACTACGAGGCGGCGCTCGCCGAATTCCCGCATCTCGAAGGCCGCCGCCTCGTGCACGAGACGGTGCGCCGCATCATCAACACGCTGATCGTCGACCTGATCGACGAGACGACGCGCAATCTCGCACGCGTCGCGCCCGCGTCGCTCGACGACGTGCGCGCCGCGCCGCCGCTCGTGTCGCACAGCGAATCTGTAGCCGCGCAGGCGGCCGCGCTCAAGCGCTTCCTCTTCAAGAACCTCTATCGCCACTACAAGGTGATGCGCATGGCGAGCAAGGCACAGCGCGTCGTCACCGGGCTGTTCGATGCGTTCATCGACGATCCGCGCCTGCTGCCGCCGCCGTACCAGTCCGACGACGCGGCACAGCAGCCGCGCCTCGTCGCGCACTACATCGCCGGCATGACCGACCGCTTCGCGCTGAAGGAGTATCAGCGCCTGTTCGTCATCAGCGACAACTGACTGTCACAAACGATCACTAGACTTCGCCGGTTCAATGGCGACGGGAATGTTGCACACGCTGTTGGTAACGTTTTCATAGGAGAGAGGTCGATGAAGAAGAAGCCTGCGGGGACACTGGTTCGTTCGATCGCGCTCGGCGGCGCGCTGATGTTCGGAGTACAGCACGTGGCGCTCGCCGCGACGGAAATCCAGTTCTGGCATGCGATGGAGGCCGCGCTCGGCGAGCGGGTCAACGCGATCGCCGACCAGTTCAATGCGTCGCAGAGCGACTACAAGATCGTGCCGGTCTTCAAGGGCACCTACGACCAGGCGCTCGCGGCCGGCATCGCCGCCTATCGCAGCGGCAACGCGCCGGCAATCCTCCAGGTCTATGAAGTCGGCACGGCCACGATGATGCAGGCGAAGAAGGCCGTCGTGCCCGTCTACGACGTGTTCAAGCAGGCCGGCGTGACGCTCGACGAAAAGGCGTTCGTGCCGACCATCGCGAGCTACTACAGCGACGCGAAGACGGGCCATCTCGTGTCGATGCCGTTCAACAGCTCGACGCCGGTGCTGTACTACAACAAGGATGCCTTCAAGAAGGCCGGCCTCGATCCGAACCAGCCGCCGAAGACGTGGGCCGACGTGCAGGCCGATGCCGAGAAGCTGCGCAAGTCGGGGATGGCATGCGGCTTCACGACCGGCTGGCAGGGCTGGATCCAGCTCGAGAACTACAGCGCATGGCACGGGCTGCCGTTCGCGAGCCGCAACAACGGCTTCGACGGTACCGACGCGGTGCTCGAATTCAACAAGCCGCAACAGATCGCGCACATCTCGTTCCTGCAGCAGATGGCGAAGGACGGCACGTTCACGTACGCGGGCCGCAAGGATGAAGCGTCGGCGAAGTTCTACAGCGGCGACTGCGGGATCATGACGACGTCGTCGGGCGCGCTCGCGAACGTGCAGAAATTCGCGAAGTTCAGCTACGGCACGGGCATGATGCCGTACGACGCGAACGTGAAGGGCGCACCGCAGAACGCGATCATCGGCGGCGCGAGCCTGTGGGTGCTGGCCGGCAAGGATCCGGCGACCTACAAGGGCGTCGCGAAATTCCTCGCGTACCTGGCCTCGCCGGCCGTCGCCGCGAAGTGGCACCAGGACACGGGCTACCTGCCGGTCACGACCGCGGCGTACGACCTCACGCGCCAGCAGGGCTTCTACGCGAAGAACCCGAGCGCCGAAACCGCGATCAAGCAGATGCTGAACAAGCCGCCGCTGCCGTACACCAAGGGGCTGC
Source organism: Burkholderia sp. Ac-20344 (assembly GCF_017104975.1). Taxonomy (NCBI): domain Bacteria; kingdom Pseudomonadati; phylum Pseudomonadota; class Betaproteobacteria; order Burkholderiales; family Burkholderiaceae; genus Burkholderia; species Burkholderia sp. Ac-20344. Next base: position 21,001 of record NZ_JAAGPP010000021.1, on the reverse strand, counting down.
GCCTGGGCAACATGCCGCAGATCCGCACGGTTGTCGACGAGGAGTTCGAACAGGTCTGGGCGCAGAAGAAGTCGCCGAAGGACGCGCTCGATTCGGCCGCATCGCGCGGCGACGAACTGCTGCGCCGCTTCGAGAAGTCGGGCGGCTGAGCCCGCATCGCATCGTGCCGCCGGCCGCGTCGCATCCTTACGGATGCACGCGCCGGCCTGCGGCACGGCCACCTTTCCGTTGCGCCTGACCGGATATCCGCGATGCAATCCCGTTCCCGTTTCGGTACGAGCCTGTTGCCGTACCTGCTGATCGCGCCGCAACTCGCGATCACCGCCGTGTTCTTCCAGTGGCCGGCCGGCGTCGCGCTGTGGCAGTCGACGCAGATGCAGGACGCGTTCGGCACGTCGAGCGAATTCGTCGGCCTCGCGAACTTCACGCACCTGTTCGCCGATCCGCTGTATCTCGATTCGTTTCGCACGACGCTCGTGTTCAGTTCGCTCGTCACGGTGAGCGGGCTCGTCGTGTCGCTGCTGCTCGCCGCGTGCGCCGATCGTGTGATCCGCGGTGCGCGCGTGTACCGCACGCTGCTGATCTGGCCGTACGCGGTCGCCCCGACGATCGCCGCCGTGCTGTGGGCGTTCCTGTTCAACCCGAGCATCGGCCTGATCACCTATGCGCTCGCGAAGAGCGGCATCGTGTGGAACCACGCGCTGAACGGCGGCCAGGCGATGTTCCTCGTCGTGCTCGCGTCGGTGTGGAAGCAGGTGAGCTACAACTTCCTGTTCTTCTATGCGGGCCTGCAGGCGATCCCGCGCTCGCTGATCGAGGCGGCGGCGATCGACGGCGCCGGGCCGGTGCGGCGCTTCTTCAACATCGTACTGCCGCTGCTGTCGCCCACCAGCTTCTTTCTGCTGGTCGTGAACCTCGTCTACGCGTTCTTCGACACGTTCCCGGTGATCGACGCGGCCACCGGCGGCGGCCCGGCGCAGAGCACGAAGACGCTGATCTACAAGATCTTCGCGGAGGGCTTCCAGGGGCTCGACATCGGCAGCTCGGGCGCGCAGTCGGTCGTGCTGATGATCATCGTCGTCGGGCTCACGGTGATCCAGTTCCGCTTCGTCGAACGCAGGGTGCAATACGCATGATCGAAAATCGCAAGGGCTTCGACCTGTTCTGCCACGCGGTGCTGATCGCGGGCGTCGTGCTGATCGTGTTCCCCGTCTACGTCGCATTCTGCGCGGCGACGATGAACGCGCAGGAAGTGTTCACGGTGCCGCTGTCGCTCGTGCCGAGCACGCACCTGTTCGAGAACGTCGCGTACATCTGGGGGCACGGCAGCGGCGGCACGACGGCGCCGTTCGGCCGCCTGCTCGTGAACAGCTTCGCGATGGCGCTCGGGATCGCGGTCGGCAAGATCGGGGTATCCATCCTGTCCGCGTACGCGATCGTCTATTTCCGCTTCCCGTTCCGCAACACGGCGTTCTGGCTGATCTTCGTCACGCTGATGCTGCCGGTCGAGGTGCGGATCTTCCCGACCGTGCAGGTCGTGTCGACGCTGCACCTGACGAACACCTACGCGGGGCTCACGCTGCCGCTGATCGCATCGGCGACCGCGACGTTCCTGTTCCGCCAGTTCTTCATGACGCTGCCCGACGAGCTGATGGATGCCGCGCGCATCGACGGCGCGGGGCCGCTGCGGTTCTTCTGGGACGTCGTGCTGCCGCTGTCGAAGACGAGCATCGCGGCGCTGTTCGTGATCACGTTCATCTACGGCTGGAACCAGTATCTGTGGCCGATCCTGATTACGACGGAGGCATCGCTGTCGACGGCGGTGGTGGGCATCAAGACGATGATCGCGAGCGGCGACGCCGCGACCGAATGGCAATACGTGATGGCGGCGACGCTGCTGGGGATGATCCCGCCGCTCGTCGTCGTGCTGGCGATGCAGCGCTGGTTCGTGCGCGGCCTCGTCGATTCAGAGAAATAAATGACGGACGGCAACCGGGAGAAAGACCAAGAATGGCTGCGCTGAGCTTGAAGGGCGTCAGGAAATCCTACGACGGCAAGCAGCACGTGCTGCATGGCATCGACGTGGAGATCGCCGACGGCGAATTCATCGTGCTGGTCGGCCCGTCGGGCTGCGGCAAGTCGACGTTGCTGCGGATGATCGCGGGGCTCGAGACGGTGACGGACGGGGAGATCGCGATCGGCGAGCGCGTCGTCAACGCGCTGGAGCCGAAGGATCGCGACATCGCGATGGTGTTCCAGAACTATGCGCTGTACCCGCACATGACGGTCGCGCAGAACATGGGCTACGGGTTGAAGATCCGCGGGATCGAGCGCGCAGCGATCGAGTCGCGGGTGGCCGCGGCCGCGAAGATCCTCGAGCTCGAGCCGTTGCTCGCGCGGCGGCCGCGCGAGCTGTCGGGTGGCCAGCGGCAGCGCGTCGCGATGGGGCGCGCGATCGTGCGCGAGCCGTCGGTGTTCCTGTTCGACGAGCCGTTGTCGAACCTCGACGCGAAATTGCGCGTGCAGATGCGGCTCGAGATCCAGCGGCTGCATGCGCGGCTCGCGACGACGAGCGTGTACGTGACGCACGACCAGATCGAGGCGATGACGCTCGCGCAGCGCGTGATCGTGATGAACCGCGGCTACGCGGAGCAGATCGGCGCGCCGGTCGACGTGTACGAGAAGCCGGCGACGGTGTTCGTCGCGGGCTTCATCGGCTCGCCGGCGATGAACCTGATGCACGGCCGGCTGTCGGACGACGGCGCGACGTTTACGGTTGCGGGCGGCGGCCCCGCGCTGCCGGTCGCCGGCGCGCCCGGCATCGGCACGGAGATCGCCACCGGGCGCGACTGGGTGCTCGGCGTGCGTCCCGAACACATGACGCCGCAGCCGGGCGTCGCGCAGGCGACGCTGCCGGTCGACTCGTGCGAACTGCTCGGCGCGGACAATCTCGCGCACGGCCGCTGGGGCAATCACGATGTCGCGGTGCGCCTGCCGCACGCGGATCGTCCCGCACGCGGCGCGGCGCTCGCGGCTGCGCTGCCTGCGCACCGGCTGCATTTCTTCGATCCCGAGACCGGCAAGCGTGCCGGCTGAACCTGCTGCACCTGCCGAGAGACCGACGATGACATCCCGTACCGACTGGCCCTATCCGCGCGTCGTCGCCCATCGCGGCGGCGGCACGCTCGCGCCGGAGAACACGCTCGCCGCACTCGACGAGGGTGCGCGCCGCGGCCACCGGATGGTCGAGTTCGATGCGAAGCTGTCGGCCGACGACGTGACGTTCCTGCTGCACGACGACACGGTCGATCGCACGTCGAACGGGCAGGGTGCGGCGGCGGGCATGCGTTATGCGGCGCTGGCCGCGCTCGACGCGGGCGCGTGGCTCGACGCGCGCTTCGCGGGCGAGCGGATGCCGACGCTCGAGGCGGCGGCAGCGCGCTGCCTCGCCCACGGGCTGGCCGCGAATGTCGAGATCAAGCCGTGCCCGGGACGCGAGCGCGAGACCGGGCAGCGCGTGGCGGCCGACGCAGCCGCGTACTGGCGCGATGCCGCAGTCCCGCCGCTCCTGTCGTCGTTCTCGTTCGATGCGCTGCAACAGGCGCGTGCGACCGTGCCGACGCTGCCGCGCGGGATGCTCTACGAGGCCGTGCCGGACGACTGGCATGCGCAAGTTGTCGGTGCGCTCGGCTGCGTTTCGTTGCATGCAGACCACAAACAGCTCGACGAACCGCTCGTGCGCGCGATCAAGGCGGCCGGACTGCGCATCCTGGTGTACACGGTGAACGACCTCGAACGGGCACGCGAACTCGCCCGCTGGGGCGTCGACGCGGTCTGCACGGACCGGATCGACCTGATCGGTCCCGCTGCGCTGGACGACATCGTCTGACGGTCGCGGCCGCGTCCGGCGAATCCTTTGCCGGGAACGTGCCTGACGCGAAAAAACGACGCCCCTGCGGGACTCCCGCCGGGGCGTTTTGCATCGTGGAGACGTTACGTCAGGAAAAATCCGCTACAAATTGCAGCAGGATTAACCATTCCCCAAATATTCGACTACGCTTAGAAGCGGTAGCCGACGTTCAGGTACGTGACGATCGGGTTGAGGGAGATCTTCGCTTTCGACGTTTCGGTCAGGGTGCCGACCGGCGTCCGGCGGGCCGTCGTGAAGGTTGCGGTCACGCTGACCGGGATGTACGAGATCGACAGGCCCCCGAACCAGTGTTTCGTGAAGTTGTACGTGAAGCCGGCGTTGAACACGGGCGCCCACTGGTTGCTGGTCGTAGCGCTGGTCGGGCCGCCGAGCACGCCATTCTCGAAGCTGCTGTTCGTGATCTTTGCGCCGGTGAACCAGACATACGTCGCGCCGACGCCGACATACGGACGGAACTTCGCGTTGGCGTCGTTGAAGTGGTAGCGAAGCAATACGGCTGGGCTCCACTGGTATGCACGGCCGAGGACGCCGAACTTTTCGAACTGACCCTTGCCGGTAATGTCGAACTTCGGCGGTATCCCCATGACGAGCTCGGTGGAGATGTGGTCGGTGACGAAGTAGCCAGCTGCGAGCCCGAGCGTATCGGCGTCGTTGATGCCGGCGCCCGTGTTGGGAATCGATTGGTTGATGGGCGTGCCGCCGACACCGTACAGGAACAGCGGGTCGCTGCTGTCCTGCGGCGAAAGGTGCAGCCAGCCGGTGCTGACGTAGAAATCACCTGCGGATTGTGCATGTGCCGTAGCGCCCGCCAACGAGAATGCGAGCGCCGCGGCCCCCGTAATGGCCAGTTTTCGTTTCATTGTGTCTCCTCCGATCAAAGGCGTGCTCATTATGACGACTGCGTTTAAAACCAAACAAGCTTGTAAGTTAGAGTTTTCTCCCTAGGTTGCGTACGACCGTACGCTTTCGCGCGCCGCTGGGACGGGCATTCTACGCAGGTGCGCACTTTCGGACCCCCGGGTATTTCCTAACGCGTTCAAACGGACATTCAGCATGGCACGGTTAGCACGACTCTACGTTCCCGACCAGCCGCAGCACGTGATTCTGCGCGGCCTGGATCAGCAACCCGCGTTCGTCGACGACCAGGACTACGAACTCTTCATCGATTGCCTGAAGGCCGCCGCGCGCGATCATCACCTGTCGGTGCACGCCTATGTGCTGCTGCCGCGCCAGGTGCAACTGCTCGTGACGCCGAGCGACGAGGCGAGCCTGCCGAAAGCGATGCAGGCTGTCGGCCGCCGCTACGTCGCGCATTTCAACCGGCGCTATTCGCGGCGCGGCACCCTGTGGGAAGGCCGCTATCGCGCGACGGTGATCGAAGGCGAGCGCTATTTCCTGCTCGCGAGCCGCGTGGTCGAGATGAGCCCGGTGCGCGCGCAGCTCGTCGCGACGCCCGAGGCCTATCGCTGGTCGAGCTACCGGCACCACGTCGGGCTCACCGTCGACAGCCTGATCACCGACCATCCGCTCTACTGGGCGCTCGGCAATACACCGTTCGACCGCCAGCGCGCGTACAAGGAGCTGTGCGAGCAGCCGCTCGACGAGCGTCAGGCCGACCAGCTGCAGCAGGCGACGTTGAAGGGCTGGGTGCTCGGCGGCGAGAACTACCGCGAGTGGGCGGCGCGCACCGCGAACCGGCGCGTGTCGCCGCTGCCACGCGGACGCCCCAGAAAGGTGCGTGAAAATACGCCGCCGATCCAGCAATAAGGCGGAGCGGCGGTTCAGGAGGCGGCGCTGCGGGCGCCGCTTCTTTTTGCACCAAAACGATACGGCCCCAATAAAATGGCACCAGATCAAGGCATCCATTTAAATGGGGTTCGATAAAGCGGTTTTTGTTGCTATTCCTTTGATTCGTCGCGTATATTCCGAATTCCGGTGGCTCGGGCGAAGCATGCCCATCCACTGTCGGCCGTGCCGTCTCCCGTCGGGAGCGGGATCGACGGCAACAAGAAAATGGTTCAACGGCCTCCAGGCCCCCTTTACGACGGTGTCCCCATGAACGACCACCAGCAGCCGCTCGCCGCGGTGCCCGCCGCACAAGGTCTGTATGACCCGCAAAACGAACACGACGCCTGCGGCGTCGGCTTCGTCGCTCACATCAAGGGCAAGAAGAGCCACGAGATCATCCAGCAGGGTCTGAAGATCCTCGAGAACCTCGATCACCGTGGCGCGGTCGGTGCCGATCCGCTGATGGGCGACGGCGCGGGCATCCTGATCCAGATCCCGGACGCGTTCTATCGCGAGGAAATGGCCAAGCAGGGCGTGAATCTGCCGCCGGCTGGCGAATATGGGGTCGGCATGATCTTCCTGCCGAAGGAAAACGCATCGCGTCTCGCGTGCGAGCAGGAGCTCGAGCGGACGGTGAAGGCCGAAGGCCAGGTCGTGCTCGGCTGGCGCGACGTGCCGGTCGACCATGCCATGCCGATTTCGCCGACCGTGAAGGCGAGCGAGCCGCTGATCCGCCAGATCTTCATCGGCCGCGGCAAGGACATCATGGTGACGGACGCGCTCGAGCGGAAGCTGTACGTGATCCGCAAGACGGCGAGCCACCGCATCCAGGCGCTGAAGCTCAAGCACGGCAAGGAATACTTCGTGCCGTCGATGTCGGCGCGCACGATCGTCTACAAGGGGCTGCTGCTCGCCGGCCAGGTCGGCGTGTATTACCGCGACCTGCAGGACCCGCGCGTCGTGTCGGCGCTCGCGCTCGTGCACCAGCGCTTCTCGACCAACACGTTCCCGGCGTGGGAGCTGGCTCACCCGTACCGGATGATCGCGCACAACGGCGAGATCAACACCGTGAAGGGCAACGTGAACTGGCTGAACGCGCGTACCGGCGCGATCGCGTCGCACGTGCTCGCCGACGATCTTCCGAAGCTGTGGCCGCTGATCTACCCGGGCCAGTCGGATACGGCTTCGTTCGACAACTGTCTCGAACTGCTGGTGATGGCCGGCTACCCGCTCGTGCACGCGGTGATGATGATGATCCCGGAAGCGTGGGAACAGCACACGCTGATGGACGACAACCGCCGCGCGTTCTACGAATACCACGCCGCGATGATGGAGCCGTGGGACGGCCCGGCCGCGATCGCGTTCACCGACGGCCGCCAGATCGGCGCGACGCTCGACCGTAACGGCCTGCGCCCGGCACGCTACATCGTGACCGACGACGACCTCGTCATCATGGCGTCGGAAGCCGGCACGCTGCCGATCCCCGAATCGAAGATCGTCAAGAAGTGGCGCCTGCAGCCGGGCAAGATGTTCCTGATCGACATGGAACACGGCCGCATCATCGACGACAAGGAACTGAAGGACAACCTCGCGAACGCGAAGCCGTACAAGAGCTGGATCGACGCCGTGCGCATCAAGCTCGACGAGATCGAGCCGAAAGCCGAGGAAGTCGCGGCCGGCCGCACGCAGGGCGCCGCGCTGCTCGACCGCCAGCAGGCGTTCGGCTATACGCAGGAAGACCTGAAGTTCCTGATGGCGCCGATGGCGCAGCAGGGTGAAGAGGCCGTCGGCTCGATGGGCAACGACTCGCCGCTCGCGGTGATGTCGAACAAGAACAAGACGCTCTATCACTACTTCAAGCAGCTGTTCGCGCAGGTCACGAACCCGCCGATCGACCCGATCCGCGAGAACATGGTCATGTCGCTCGTGTCGTTCATCGGCCCGAAGCCGAACCTGCTCGACACGAACAACATCAACCCGCCGATGCGTCTCGAAGTGTCGCAGCCGGTGCTCGATTTCAAGGACATCGCGAAGATCCGCGCGATCGACCAGTACACGGGCGGCAAGTTCAGCGCATACGAGCTGAACATCTGCTACCCGGTCGCCTGGGGCAAGGAAGGCATCGAGGCGCGCCTCGCGTCGCTGTGCGCGGAAGCGGTCGACGCGGTGAAGTCGGGCTACAACATGCTGATCGTGTCGGACCGCAAGACGGACGCCGAGCATGTCGCGATTCCGGCGCTGCTCGCCACGTCGGCGATCCACACGCACCTCGTCCAGCAAGGGCTGCGCACGAGCACGGGCCTCGTCGTCGAGACGGGCTCCGCGCGTGAAACGCACCACTTCGCGCTGCTCGCGGGCTACGGCGCGGAAGCCGTGCACCCGTACCTCGCGATGGAAACGCTCGCGAAGATGGCCGAAGGCCTGCCGGGCGACCTGTCGCCGGAGAAGGCCGTCTACAACTTCACGAAGGCGGTCGGCAAAGGCCTGCAGAAGGTGATGTCGAAGATGGGCATCTCGACGTACATGTCGTACACGGGCGCGCAGATCTTCGAAGCGCTCGGCCTGTCGAGCGACCTCGTCGAGAAGTACTTCAAGGGCACCGCGTCGAAGGTCGGCGGCATCGGCCTGTTCGAAGTCGCGGAAGAAGCGATCCGCCTGCACCGCGACGCGTTCGGCGACAACCCGGTTCTGCGCGACATGCTCGACGCGGGCGGCGAGTACGCGTACCGCGTGCGTGGCGAAGACCACATGTGGACGCCGGATTCGATCGCGAAGCTGCAGCACGCGACCCGCAGCAACTCGTACCAGACGTACAAGGAATACGCGCACCTGATCAACGACCAGACCAAGCGTCACATGACGTTCCGCGGCCTGTTCGAGTTCAAGGTCGAGCCGACCAAGGCGATCCCGATCGACGACGTCGAATCGGCGAAGGACATCGTCAAGCGCTTCGCGACGGGCGCGATGTCGCTCGGTTCGATCAGCACCGAAGCGCACGCGACGCTCGCGGTCGCGATGAACCGGATCGGCGGCAAGTCGAACACCGGCGAAGGCGGTGAAGACGAGAAGCGCTATCGCAACGAGCTGCGCGGCATTCCGATCAAGTCGGGCGAGACGCTGAAGTCGGTGATCGGCGACGAGATCGTCAGCGACATTCCGCTGAAGGACGGCGACTCGCTGCGCTCGAAGATCAAGCAGGTCGCGTCGGGCCGCTTCGGCGTCACCGCCGAGTACCTCGCATCGGCCGACCAGATCCAGATCAAGATGGCGCAGGGCGCGAAGCCGGGCGAAGGCGGCCAGCTGCCGGGCCACAAGGTGTCCGAATACATCGGCAAGCTGCGTTACTCGGTGCCGGGCGTCGGCCTGATCTCGCCGCCGCCGCACCACGACATCTACTCGATCGAGGATCTGGCGCAGCTGATCCACGACCTGAAGAACGTGAACCCGAGCGCGAGCATCTCGGTGAAGCTCGTGTCGGAAGTGGGCGTCGGCACGGTCGCGGCCGGTGTCGCGAAGGCGAAGGCCGATCACGTCGTGATCGCCGGCCATGACGGCGGCACGGGTGCGTCGCCGCTGTCGTCGGTCAAGCATGCGGGCACGCCGTGGGAACTGGGCCTCGCCGAAACCCAGCAGACGCTGGTGCTGAACCGCCTGCGCGGCCGGATCCGCGTGCAGGCCGACGGCCAGATGAAGACGGGCCGCGACGTCGTGATCGGCGCGCTGCTCGGCGCGGACGAATTCGGCTTCGCGACGGCGCCGCTCGTCGTCGAAGGCTGCATCATGATGCGCAAGTGCCATCTGAACACGTGCCCGGTCGGCGTCGCGACGCAGGACCCGGTGCTGCGTGCGAAGTTCAAGGGCCAGCCCGAGCACGTCGTGAACTACTTCTTCTTCGTCGCCGAGGAAGTGCGCGAGATCATGGCGCAGCTCGGCGTCGCGAAGTTCGACGACCTGATCGGCCGCGCCGACCTGCTCGACACCCGCAAGGGCATCGAGCACTGGAAGGCGAAGGGCCTCGACTTCTCGCGCGTGTTCTACCAGCCGGAAGAATGCGAGGACGTCGCACCGCGTCACGTCGACGTGCAGGATCACGGCCTCGAGCGTGCGCTCGACCACGTGCTGATCGAGAAGGCGAAGGCCGCGATCGAGAACGGCGAGCATGTGTCGTTCATCCAGCCGGTGCGCAACGTGAACCGTACGGTCGGCGCGATGCTGTCGGGCGTGATCGCGAAGAAGCACGGCCACGACGGCCTGGCCGACGACGCGGTGCACATCCAGCTGAAGGGCACGGCAGGCCAGAGCTTCGGCGCGTTCCTCGCGAAGGGCGTGACGCTCGACCTCGTCGGCGACGGTAACGACTACGTCGGCAAGGGCCTGTCGGGCGGCCGGATCATCATCCGTCCGACCAACGACTTCCGCGGCAAGTCCGAGGAAAACATCATCTGCGGCAACACGGTGATGTACGGCGCGATCGAAGGCGAATCGTTCTTCCGCGGTGTGGCGGGCGAGCGCTTCTGCGTGCGCAACTCGGGCGCGACGGCGGTCGTCGAAGGCACGGGCGACCACGGTTGCGAATACATGACGGGCGGTACGGTCGTCGTGCTCGGCGAGACGGGGCGCAACTTCGCGGCCGGCATGTCGGGCGGTCTCGCGTACATCTACGATCCGGAAGGCACGTTCGCGGCGAAGTGCAACAAGTCGATGGTCGCGCTCGAGCCGGTGCTGCAGCAGGCCGAGCAGGAGCGTACGGTCGACCGCGCACTCTGGCACGCAGGCACGACGGACGAAGCGCTGCTCAAGGGGCTCGTCGAGCGTCATTTCCAGTTCACGGGTTCGCCGCGTGCGAAGTCGCTGCTGGAAAACTGGGACGCGGCGCGCCGCCAGTTCGTGAAGGTGTTCCCGCACGAATACAAGCGCGCGCTGGGCGAGATCGGTGCGAAGAAGGCGGCGAAGGAAGAACTGGCCGCCTGAGCGACGAACGACATAGCGAATGCCGCGCGCGCATGACTGCCGCGCGCGGCTCCCCCACCCGATACACCGAACAGAAGAGCACCTTATGGGCAAGGCAACCGGTTTTCTGGAGTTCGAACGCCGCCACGAGGCGTACGAAGCACCGCTCACGCGCGTGAAGCACTACAAGGAATTCGTCGCGGCACTGACCGACGCGGACGCGAAGGTCCAGGGCGCGCGCTGCATGGATTGCGGCATCCCGTTCTGCAACAACGGCTGCCCGGTCAACAACATCATTCCGGACTTCAACGATCTCGTTTACCGCCAGGACTGGCAGCAGGCGATCGAAGTCCTGCATTCGACCAACAACTTCCCGGAATTCACGGGCCGCATCTGCCCGGCGCCGTGCGAGGCCGCGTGCACGCTGGGAATCAACGACGACCCGGTCGGCATCAAGTCGATCGAACACGCGATCATCGACAAGGCCTGGGCGGAAGGCTGGGTGAAGCCGCTGCCGGCCGAGCACAAGACGGGCAAGAAGGTCGCGGTGGTCGGTTCGGGCCCCGCGGGCCTCGCCGCCGCGCAGCAGCTCGCGCGTGCGGGCCACGACGTGACGGTGTTCGAGAAGAACGACCGCATCGGCGGCCTGCTGCGCTACGGGATTCCCGACTTCAAGCTCGAGAAGTGGCTGATCGACCGCCGCATGCGCCAGATGGAAGCGGAAGGCGTGACGTTCCGCACCAGCGTGTTCATTGGCAAGGATCCGCTGCCCGAGTCGATCGGCAGCCTCGCGAAGGAAACCCTCTCGCCGGACACGCTGAAGGAAGAGTTCGACGCGGTCGTGATCGCGGGCGGTTCGGAAACGCCGCGCGACCTGCCGGTGCCGGGCCGTGAACTCGCCGGCGTTCATTACGCGATGGACTTCCTGCCGCAGCAGAACCGCGTGAACGCGGGCGACAAGCTCGTCGACCAGCTGCTCGCGAAGGGCAAGCACGTGATCGTGATCGGCGGCGGCGATACGGGTTCGGACTGCGTCGGCACGTCGAACCGCCACGGCGCGAAGCAGGTCACGCAGTTCGAGCTGCTGCCGCAGCCGCCGGAAGAAGAGAACAAGCCGCTCGTGTGGCCGTACTGGCCGATCAAGCTGCGCACGTCGTCGTCGCACGACGAAGGGTGCGAGCGCGACTGGGCGGTCGCGACGAAGCGTCTCGAAGGCAAGAACGGCAAGGTCGAGAAGCTGATCGCGGTGCGCGTCGAGTGGAAGGACGGCAAGATGCAGGAAGTGCCGGGCTCCGAGTTCGAGATGAAGGCCGACCTCGTGCTGCTCGCGATGGGCTTCACGCAGCCGGCGGCACCCGTGCTCGACGCATTCGGCGTCGCGAAGGATGCGCGCGGCAATGCGCGTGCGGCGACCGAAGGCGATCGTTCGTACTACACGTCGGTCGACAAGGTGTTCGCGGCAGGCGACATGCGCCGCGGCCAGTCGCTCGTGGTGTGGGCGATCCGCGAAGGCCGCCAGTGCGCGCGCTCGGTCGATGCATACCTGATGGGGCATTCGAACCTGCCGCGTTAAGCGCGGTTCGAGGGTTGCTGTCGTATCAGCCGGGCGTCCGAAAGGGCGCCCGGTTTTTATTTATGAAGCTGCGGGCGATCGTGAGCTTGTCCGGGTTGGTCGACCGGCTGATGCTTGACTTCGCCGTAGCTTGAAAGTTGCTCGTTGCAATCGATCATCGCGGTGTATCTGGTTTCGTCAACACGCAGCGGGAATTCCCATACCCCCAACTTCCACGCGTGATACTGCGGCGCACCGTCGAACCGGATGCTGTCTGGTGGTATTCCGTGTTCCTCAAGACGTAGCAGGACCTTTTTTCGTAGCGTATCGAGAGACATGTCGGGGCAACTGCCTTCCGTTCTCTCATACCGGGAAGTTGCGACGATGATGAACAGTAGCGTATAGGCGCAGATCACTGCGATAACTAGCCACAGAACTAGTTTGAGAACTCCGCGTATGACTCTGGAAATCATGAAGTGCTCGATGTGGGCGCAAACAACTTGCGGGGTTGACCCGGGCAGCCAACCTACTGGAGTCGCCCGGGAGCGTACTAGCGAGGTGGCCGCATCATTCCACCGAGCGATGGCCTATGAACTGCCTGCGGGGGCCGTGCGCCTGCATTCCTGACAGGTCGTTGGCCTGAGAACGAGAGGTTTTTTTCGCCGAAAAAATTAATTTGATAGTCCTTGTGTCCCAGGATGGCACCGAGCTTGGCCAGAAACGTTGTCGCAGTCTCCTGCAGGAATGGCCGGTTGGAAGGGTCTGCATCGAACCTGTCGGGATTGAGTGAGTAGTAGCCGTCAAACCTATATGTATCGTCTTCAAGCATCACAAGCGTGCCACGTATCCTGCCGGATACTCGCCCAAAGACTGAGGCGCTCCAGAGATCTTTCGTCCCGTGACGGAAGATGTTGGTGCTGAAAGCTGTGTCGAGCGAGTAGGTGCCAGGGCCATATCCGGGATTTTCAATAGCCTTCGTTATTTCGCCGAAATCGGCGGCGTTCATTTTCAAGTTGAGCGATTCAATGTTGATGGTTCGTTGGGTTCCATCGCCGTGTATCCAATGATTGATTGCTTCGACGAACATCAGTGGGTTGCCATACGATGCGAATGTGCTCGTTGGAGGGATGCCGTGTGACTGACCAATGTATATGCCAAATAGCGCGGTGATATTGGCATATTGCCCCGGTTCAAAATTGAATCCGTATTGGTTGGCGCCAGGCAAGTACTTGTAGCCACCGATGGCCAGCCACGGAGTGAAGCCACCTACCAGTGTTAGTTGATTGCGCCAGAATGTTGTGTCATTGCCGCCGAAGATCTGGAGATGTTTGAGAAACATCTCGGTAGCTCGGATCATGTTTCCCGTGTTTGCAAAATGCAACATGAAATTCGACGTGCAATACTGATTGAAGCAAACGGTGGGTGCCGGAATTCCAGCGCCAGGGTTGGCGCCGGGAACTTCGTTTACCTTGATGCCGAAATCTCCAAAATTGAAATCCGGTGGCTTCGACGTTGTGATCGTGATGGGTGGGAGGACATTGTTCTGAGCCATGGCCGTTGTGTGCTTCAGCAGCGCGCCAAACGGGAGTGCGGTTGACGCAACCAGCAAACGTCGTCGCATCGAAGGCTGTTGTTCTGCTTCGGAAACCTGGTTTGTCTGTTTCAAAGGATTGCGCGTCGTCATTTCATGCCCCGTGCAGTGGTGGTTTGGGTGATTGATTCGCATGCCTGAGAATGAAACGGTTATATTTTTTTATTAGGTGTGCAAGAGATTTTTCCGGAACGTGTTTGCGACAGGGTCATCCGGAATGATTCTGCGAGGTGATTTCAAAGGGAATTTTCGAGCGAATGTGACGGTGCCTCCTGTCTCGGTATTCACCGGGAACGGGCTCTGGATGGGGGAATGCTGAAGACGGCTGGTCAGCAAGCCGATCAATTGCCACGGCGTAACCTTCGGACAAGAATCGAGAAAAATCGAATGCGGAAGCGCTTTTTCTGCATGTTCCGTTGGCGGAGCAATGTGTCCAACAGTTACGGGACGTTGTCTAAGACGATGGGGGCGTCTGCGTCGGTCGATGCCTACCTGATGGGGCATTCGAACCTGCCGCGTTAAGCCGAAGATCGCGAGTGGGTTTCGATGAGAGACGGGCGTCCGGAAGGGCGCCCGTTTTTTTATGCGTGCACCGGATGACGGTTGCCGCTTAACATGCGCGAAACAGGGTGCGGGCCTTGGCCGATCGACGGTCGAAGCCTGTTGCAGCCACGAACGTGTCGCGCAGTCCATGTCTCGAGAAAACGCCCCGGAAATCACCCGACCGTGCCTGACGGACGACGGCCAGCGCGTCCGGCTCGACGAGGTCGTCGCGCTGCTGCTTTCGTTCGGCCCCGGTCTTCACGTCGAGGATCACGCATTCGTCGGACGGCAGCGGCCGATCGAAGTCGAGCAGGACGTTGCCGACGCCATCCAGGCCCGGGTGGCGCTGGAGGGTTTCGCCCAGTTCACCCCGAGCGACGACGTGCGGCGCACCCTTCCGCTCGCGGCGATGCGTGACATGGTGACGAGCCTCGTCCCGCCACTGCTGAAATCCGATGTGTTGCCGGATGCCGGGCTGCGGCTCGAACTGATCGCCAAGCAGATCCTGCAGTACGAGCGATTCGCGTCCGTCGAACCCGCCTGGGCGCATTTTGCGCGTGTCTTGCTCGCAAGCGGATTGTCGGGGCTGGTCTTCGACATCCCGGTCGAATGGCGGCTGCCCTGATGTGTCGAAGGCGTAATCTCCGGCGTGCCGATCGGGGGATCGCTGGTAGTCGCTACGGACGGGATTGGCCGCACTCGGTTCGATGCCGTCTGACGAACGGCCCCGTTACATCGGCGCGGCCGGTTCGAGCGGCAGCATTTGAATTTTCCCGAAGCCCGTGACGCGACGCTCGCAATCGATCGTGGCCACGTAGCCTGTTTCGTTCGACTTCAGGTCGAAGCCCCACCAGCCGAGCTTGTCGGCGTGGTAACGCGGCATGCCGACGAATTCGATTTCGTCCGGACGCATGCCGCGCGCTTCGGCGAACACGAGAATGTTTGCTTCAAGCTCCGCGAGGGGCGCGTCGGGGCAATAGCCGTCGTCGGGCCCGTATCGGGCAATCACCGCGACAGCGAGAAACAGCGAGGCGAGCGCGACGGCTGCCGTGACGAGAATCAGCGCGAGACGACGGGAATAGCGAGTGAGGGCTGGGATCATGGGTGCGTCCGGCTACTGCTCCGGTCGGTGAAGTTGTATCCCCCTCGCGTCCCGTTCGGGCAATCCGGACGGTGTCCGGTCTGGTGTCGGGCGAGCGGCATCGGAAAGACATTTCGACACCCGGATTTTCCTGCCGAGCCGATGCGGCCCGGTTGCCAGGATCGGCAGGGGCGTCGCGCCGGCACCCCGCATTTTCTCGAAGCGTCGCCTAACCTGATGGCATCCGGCTGCGATTTTTCGTCAATTCAATTCCTTTCGTTTTGTAATAATCCTTGAAAACTGTCATATCATGTCGCCCCTCGAGCCGCGTTCGCGGTGGCTGCACATGACTGACGCTATTTATAAGGACACTGGATGGAAGCACTCGTGCAAGGGCTGATCGACGCCGTCAACGGCGTGTTGTGGAACTACGTGCTGATCGCGCTGCTGCTCGGCGTGGGCGCGTGGTTCACGCTGCGGTTCCGGATGATCCAGCTGAAGGCGCTGTTCCTCAGCGTGAAGCTCGTGGGCAGCAAGGGCGAGCCGGGCAGCATCTCGTCGTTCCAGGCGTTTGCGACCGGGCTCGCGAGCCGCGTCGGCACCGGCAACATCGCCGGCGTCGCGGTCGCGTTGACGGTCGGCGGGCCGGGCGCGATCTTCTGGATGTGGATGACGGCACTGGTCGGGATGTCGTCCGCGTTCGTCGAGGCGACGCTCGCGCAGATCTTCAAGGTGTCGCACCCGGACGGCAGCTATCGCGGCGGCCCCGCGTACTACATCCAGACGGGCCTGCGCTCGCGCGGCTTCGGCGTGCTGTTCTCGCTGTCGCTGATCCTCGCGTTCGGCTTCGTGTTCAACGCGGTGCAGGCCAATGCGATCGCGGATGCGTTCGACACGTCGTTCGGCTGGAGCCGCGCGAGCGTCGGTCTCGGTCTCGTGCTGCTGACTGCGCCGATCATCTTCGGCGGGATCCGCCGGATCGCGGCGGTCGCGCAGGTGATCGTGCCGATGATGGCAATCGGCTACCTCGCGCTCGCGGTCTATGCGGTCGCGACGCATATTGCGCTGGTGCCGGGCGTGATCGCGCTGATCGTGAAGAGCGCGTTCGGTCTCGAGCAGGCGGCGGGCGGCCTGACCGGCTATGCGGTCAGCCAGGCGGTCGCGATGGGCGTGAAGCGCGGGCTGTTCTCGAACGAGGCCGGCATGGGCAGCGCGCCGAATGCGGCGGCGACCGCCAGTACGCGGCATCCGGTCGTGCAGGGGCTGATCCAGATGCTCGGCGTGTTCGTCGACACGATCGTGATCTGCAGCGCGACCGCCTTCGTGATCCTGCTGTCGGGCCAGTACGAGCTGGGCACCGGCATGGAAGGCGCGGCGCTCACGCAGCGCTCGATCGCGAGCCACGTCGGCGACTGGGGCGGCATCTACATGGCGTTCGCGATTTTCTTCTTCGCGTACTCGTCGGTGATCGGCAACTACGCGTATGCGGAAGGCAACGTCGAGTTCATCACGAAGCGGCGCGGCGTGCTGCCGCTGTTCCGCATCGCGGTGCTCGGCATGGTGATGTTCGGCAGCGTGGGGCAACTGCCGCTCGTGTGGGCGATGGCCGATACGAGCATGGGGCTGATGGCGATCATCAACCTGATCGCGATCCTCGCGCTCGGCAAGTACGCGCATGCAGCATGGCGCGACTATCGCCGCCAGCGCGCGGAAGGCGTTGCCGATCCGGTGTTCACGCGCAACACGATTCCGGCACTCGCGAACGTGCTGCCGACCGACGTGTGGGGCGAGCATGGCCCGCTGCCGCAGCGTGCGGCCGTGGCCGATGCGGCAAGCGTGCCGCGCGCGGTGGTGCGCGAGTCATGAACGGCGACCGGCTGCGCGTGTTCGTCGCGCTGATGCCCGATGCGGCATCGCGCGACGCGCTGCACGCGTTGCCGGTTACCCGTGGCGCGCGGCGTTCTCTGTCCGCGCAACTGCATGTAACGCTGGCGTTCGTCGGCGCGATCGAGCGGGTGCGTTGCGATGAGCTGGCCGCGTGCCTGCCGGCGCTCGCGGCCGCGCATGCGCTGCCGTTGATGCAGGTCGAGCGGATCGCGTGGTGGCCGAGCCTGCCGCGCGCGCGGCTGATCGTCGCGGAACTGGCCGCCGAGCCGGCGTGTGCTGCGTTGAATGCAGCACTATCGGCGAAGCTGCGCGAGCTCGGCGTGCCGGCTGACCGGCGGCCGTTCCGTCCGCACGTGACGCTCGCGCGGCTGCCGCACGATGCGGTCGGGCAGCCGGCGCACGGCGGTGCGGTGAAGCGGCCGGTCGCGCTGCGGTTCGACGCGCTCACGCTGTTCGAAAGCCGGTTGTCGCACGAAGGCGTGTCGCATCGGCCGATCGTGTCCGCACCGATCGCACGGGCGGACGGCGAGGCGGCGGATTGAGTCGTTCCGGCGAGGCCCGGCGATTGCCCGCCGCGATCGTCGTCATGCCGCATGCGGGCTTGCCGCTGTATCGCTGCGGCGACGCCGCGCAACGTCCGGCCTGCTATCCGTAGCGCGCGAGCGTCAATCCCGACAGATCGATCTCCGGCTCTCGCCCCGTGACGAGATCCGCCACGACCTTCCCCGATCCCATCGACATCGCCCAGCCGGTCGAGCCGTGGCCGACGTTGAGCCAGAGCCCGTCGACCCCGCTCGCGCCCAGCAGCGGCGGGCCGTCGGGCGTCATCGGCCGGCGGCCGACCCAGAAGCGCGCCGATGCACGATCGGCCGCGTGCGGGAACCAGTCGTCGAGCACCATCATCAGCGTATCGAGCGCCTGCTGCCGCAGTGCGGCGTGCCGGCTGCCGAGTTCAGCGGTACCCGCGACGCGCAACGTCGGGCCGAAACGCGTGATCGCCGTCTTCAGCGATTCGTCCATCAGCGCGGCGCACGGTGCTTTTTCGTCGTCGACGATGGAGAGCGTCGCCGAGTAGCCCTTGACCGGATACAGCGGCACGTCGATGCCGTGCGGCCGCAGCAGCCCGGCGCTGTCGACGCCGAGCGCGACGACGATCGCGTCGGCGGCGAGCCGCGCGTCGCGGTGCTGGCCGCCCGCGTTCGATGCGTGCGAATTCGGGCGTGCCCGATCCTGCGTATGGCCATCCTCATCGCCGTTACCGGCGATCCGCACGCCGCGCACCTGGCCGGCTTCGACGTCGAGCGCCTGCACTTCCGTGCGAAAGCGGAACGTCACGCCGCTTGCTTCGCACAGCGCCCGCAGTTCGCGCGTGAAGCGTGCGCAGTCGCCGGCTTCGTCGTCGGGCAGGTAGATGCCGCCGACGGGCGCCTGCCGCGCCCAGCGCAAGCCCGGCTCGATCGCCGTGCAGCCGGCCGCATCGAGTTCGCGAAATGCGATGCCGGCGTCGCGCAGCACCTGCAGCGCGGGCTGCACCATCTCGACGTCGAACGCACCGCGCAGCAGTTGCAGGTAGCCGCGGCTCGCGCCGTAGTCGAACGGATGACGGTCGCGAAACGCGTGCAGGCACGTGCGGCTGTAGTACGCGATGCGCTGCATCCGCTGCTTGTTCACGCGGAATCGCTCGAATTCGCATTCGCGCAGCCAGCGCGCGATCCAGCGCCACTGCGCGGCGTCGAGCGTCGGCCGGAAGATCAGCGGCGACGCGGGCTTGAACAGGTACTTGAGGATCTTGCCGGGCATCCCGGGTGCGGCCCACGGCGTCACGTAGCCGGGGGCGATCACGCCCGCGTTGCCGAGGCTCGTCGCTTGCGCGACGTCGGCCTCGCGTTCGATCACGGTAACGTCGCAGCCTGCTTCGCGCAGGTGCCAGGCAGTAGTGACGCCGATCACGCCGGCGCCGAGAACGATCACGTGCATGCGGTTTCCGGAACGAAGCGGTTGCTCAGGATGCGACGGCCGGATCGTCGACGAGCGACTTGCCGCGCGTTTCCGGCAGCACCAGCGCGGCGACGATCACGAGCAGGTAGCCGCCGCCCGCGACGAGGCCGATCGCCTTCACGAGCGACATCGACTGCGACAGCGAGCCGACGAGGATCGGGAAGAACGAGCCGAGCCCGCGCCCGAGGTTGTAGCAGAAGCCCTGGCCCGAGCCGCGGATCGCCCCCGGATACAGCTCCGACAGGTACGCGCCGACGCCCGCGAAGATCCCCTGCACGACGATGCCGAGCGGGAAGCCGAGCAGCAGCATCGCGGTGTCGGTGATCGGCAGCATCGTGTACGCCATGCCGAGCGAGAACGAGCCGATCGCGAACAGGATGAACGACGCGCGCCGGCCGAGCCGGTCGGACAGGATCGCGCCGACCACGTAACCGACGAACGAGCCGACGATCAGCACGACGAGATAGCCGCTCGTGTTGAACACCGACAAGTGCCGGACGGTCTTCAGGTAGGTGGGCAGCCACGTCGTGATCGCGTAGTAGCCGCCGAGCATCCCGGTGCACAGCACGCTGCCGAACAACGTCGCGCGCAGGTGCGGCGGCGAGAAGATCTCGAGGAAGTGGCCCGACACGCGGCCCTCGTCGCGCGCGCGGCGGGTGGCCGTGTAGATATCGGGATCGCTGACGTTGCGGCGGATGTACAGGATCCACAGCGCGGGCACGATGCCGATCCAGAAGCACGCGCGCCATGCAACCTGCTCGGGCAGCAGCGCGAAGAACGCCCAGTAGAGGATCGCGGCCGCGCCCCAGCCGAACGACCAACTGCTCTGCACGGTGCCGACCGCTTTCGCGCGATGCTCGGGCGAGCGGATCGTCTCGGCCATCATGATCGTCACGACCGACCATTCGCCGCCGAAGCCGAAACCCTGCAGCGTGCGCGTCGCGAGCAGCTGCCAGAACGAATGCGTGAAGCCGGACAGGCACGTGAACAGCGCGAACGTCGCGATCGTCCACTGCAGCACGCGCACGCGGCCGTAGCGGTCGGCGAGGATGCCGGCGACCCAGCCGCCGAGTGCCGACGAGATCAGCGAGCTCGTCGCGATCATCCCGGCCTCGCTCTTCGTCATGCCCCAGGTGGCGATCAGCGTCGGAATCAGGAACGAATAGATCATGAAGTCGAACGCATCGACCGCGTAGCCGCCGAAGCCGGCGTACAGCGTCCGGCGCTCGCGCGTCGACAGTTCGTTGAACCACTGGAATGCCCGCATGCTTGCCGCCCCCTCTCGTCTTGTGCTGTCTCGCGCTGCCGCGTGGCGGTTATTTTACGGTCGCGAGGCAGCCAGCCAAAAAGACCGGTGCGGGTTCGTGCGGGAAGGCGGGGGAAGCGGGAAGGAGGCGCCGGCGCCGCTTCAGAGCGTCAGGCCGCCGTCGACATGAACGACCTGGCCGGTGATCTGCCGCGCGGCGTCAGACAGCAGGAACGCGATCAGCGCGGCGACGTCGTCGGGTTCGGCGATCCGGCCGAGCGGTGTCGCCTGCTCGGCCTGCGCCCACGCGGCGGCGTTGCCGGCGCTCGGCCCGTGATCCTTGCGCGTGAAGCCCGGCGCGACCGCGTTGACGGTGATGCCGCGCGCGGCGAATTCGGCGGCGGCGGTGCGCACGAGCGATTCGAGCGCGGCCA
>NZ_JAAGPP010000231.1:0-9915 GCF_017104975.1 Burkholderia sp. Ac-20344 | reverse complement strand
AAAGGTCGCTCTCGTCGCATGCATGCGCAAGCTGCTCATCACGCTCAACGCCATCGCTCGAACGGGACAGCGCTGGCAAGCGGATTTCAACTGCGCATGACATGTTCGGTCTCAAGATGGTTGCTGGGTTCTTGTGAGTGGGTGAAACTGGGTGAAGCGAATGCGGCGCGCAGCACGCCGCGGCGGTCGCGGGGGAGGCGTCCGCCGGACATGCGTGTCATCGGATGGCGCGATGCGCGCGGTGTGCAGGCGCGGCGGCGAGCGGGACGCCGCGACCGGGTCAGCCCGCTTTCGCGAACGCCCAGCAGTCGTTGGCCGGGAATTCGATCCAGTGCTTGCCCGCTGCGCGCGGCACATGGCCGAACGCGCGCAGGCGCATCTCGCCGCAATGGAACAGGTACTCCCAGCGGTCGCCGAGATACATCGACGTGACGAGGTCGGCCTGCAGCCGGTTCGCGCCCGGGCCGTCGGCGACCTGCACGCGCTCGAGACGGATCACGGCCTGCGCGTCCTGGCCCGGCGCGAAGGTGTCGCGGGCGAGCGCCTGCAGTTCCCAACCGTCGCCGGCGAGCGTTACGCGCTCGCCGTGTACGGCCGCGACGCGCGCGTCGATCCGGTTGTTGCTGCCCATGAACTCGGCCGTGTACAGCGAGCGCGGCGCGCCGTACAGCTCGGCCGGCGTGCCTTCCTGTTCGATGCGGCCGTTGCGCAGCAGCAGGATGCGGTCGGACATCGCCATCGCCTCGGTCTGGTCGTGCGTCACGCACAGGGCCGACAGGCCGAGCGACACGATCAGCTCGCGCAGCCACGCACGCGCTTCCTCGCGCAGCTTCGCGTCGAGGTTCGACAGCGGCTCGTCGAGCAGGATCACCGGCGGGTTGTAGACGAGCGCCCGTGCAATCGCGACGCGCTGCTGCTGGCCGCCCGACAGCTGGTGCGGAAAGCGTTCCGCGAGATGGCCGAGACCGAGCTGGTCGAGTGCGGTCTGCACGCGGCGCTTCTGTTCGGCCGGCGCGACGCGGCGCAGCTTCAGTCCGTAGCCGACGTTGTCGGCGACGGTGCGGTGCGGCCACAGCGCATACGACTGGAACACGAGGCCGAGCGAGCGCTGTTCGACGGGCAGGTCGACGCGGTTTGCGCCGTCGAAGAACACGCGGTCGTCGAGCTGGATGCGGCCGTCGGACGGCTGTTCGAGGCCGGCCACCGCACGCAGCAGCGTGGTCTTGCCGCTGCCCGACGCACCGAGCAGGCACACGACTTCGCCGGCCTTCAGTTCGAACGACACGCCCTTGAGGATCGGATTGGCGCCGTAGCTGAGGTGCAGATCGTCGACGATGAGCTTATCCATGAAGTTTCACTCCGAAACGCAGGGCCACGCCGAGACCGGCGCCGACCATCGCAATGTTGATGACAGAAAGCGCGGCGACCTGGTCGACGGCGCCGGTCGCCCACAGCGACACGAGCAGCGCGCCGATCACTTCGGTGCCGGGCGACAGCAGGTAGACGGCCGTCGAGTATTCGCGCTCGAAGATCATGAAGATCAGGAGCCACGCGGCGAGCAGGCCGAAACGCACGAGCGGCAGCGTCACGTCGAGCGACACGCGGCTGCGGGTCGCGCCGACGCTGCGGCCGGCTTCCTCGAGTTCGGGGCCGACTTGCAGCAGCGCGCTCTGGATGAGCCGCATCCCGTACGCGAGCCACACGACCGTGTACGCGATCCAGATGCTCCACATCGAGTTCTTCAGCTCGCGCAGGCCGGGCACGAACAGGAAGATCCACAGGAACGCGAGGCCGGCGAGCAGGCCGGGCACCGCGCGCGGCAGCAGCACGAGGTAGTCGAGCAGCTTGGTGGCCCAGTCGGGGCGGCGGTGGCCGGCGAACGCGACGAGGGAGTAGAACCCGATTGCGAGCGCGCCGCCGATCACGCCGATGCCGAGCGTGTTGACGATCGCGCGCACCAGGTTGTCCTGCTCGAACAGCTCGGTGAAGTTCGACAGCGTCAGCACTTCGGCGAGCGCGACGCCTTCGCCCCAGTTGGTCACGAACGCGCGCAGCACGATGCCGGAGATCGGCACGATCACGGTCAGCACGAGCCACAGCGCGACGATCGCGAGCGCGACCCAGCGCCATACGCCGAGCGGCAGCACCGTCGCGCGGCCGGCCTTGCCTTTCACCGTGACGAAGCGGTTCGCGGTCTTCAGCAGCCGGCGCTGCAGCAGCACGAGCGGGAACGTGATCGCGACGATGCACACCGCGACCGCGGCCATCAGGTGATACGACGGCACGCCAAGCTTGTTGGTCAGCTTGTACAGGTAGGTCGCGAGCACGAGGTGGCCTTCCGGATCGCCGAGCACGAGCGGCAGCCCGAACACCTCGAAGCCGAGGAAGAACACGAGCACGCCGGCGAACAGCAGCGCGGGCATCGTCATCGGCAGGCTCACGTCGAGCGCGACGCGGAACGGGCGGGCGCCCGTCACGCGCGCGGCTTCCTCGACGTCCGAGCCGAGGTTGCGCAGCGCGGCCGACGAGTACAGGTACACGTGCGGCACGTGCGTGAGGCCGACGATCACCGTGATCGCGAAGATCGAGTACACGTTCCAGGGCACGCTTTGCACCCCGAACAGTTCCTTGAACCACACCGAGTAGAAACCGACCGGGCCGGCCGCGACCACGTAGCCGAACGCGAGCACCATCGGCGACACGAACACGGGCGTGAGCAGCAGCGGTTCGAGCCAGCGGCGGCCGGGCAGGTCGGTGCGCACCATCAGGAACGCGAGGATGCCGCCGAGCGGGATCGAGATGAACAGCATCCCGCCGGCGATGATGAACGAGTTCTTTACGGCCGACCAGAAGTCGGGATCGCTGAAGATGAAGCGGAAGCCGTCGATGCCGAGCGTCTTGTTCGCATCGAAGAACGGCGCGGACAGCAGGCTCTGGAACAGGATGAAACCGAGCGGCAGCGCGACCGCGATGGTCAGCACCGCGACGACGATCCAGCGCAGCATGCCGGCGAGCGGCTGCAGGCTGTTGACCGGCAGCGCGGGAATCGCGTCGCGCGGGCCGGTGGAGGGCGGAACGGCCGGCGTTCCGCGTGTGCTGGTTGAAAGCATGAGTTCGCCCCTGCGGCCATCCGGATGGCCGCCTCCAGGAAATCGGTGAGGGAAAGGGGCCGCCCGCTCGTGTGCGGCGGGCGGCAGTCAGTCAGCGGATCAGCGCTTGATTGCCTGCTGCCACTGCTTCAGGAAAGCGAGGCGCTTCGACTGGTCGAGATAGACGAGCAGGCCGGTGCCGATCTGGATCGGCTTCAGCGAGTCGCCGAGCTCCTTCGTGAGGCTCGCGGCCGACGTTTCGCCGGTCACGTCCGCGCGGATCGCGTACAGGTTTGCCTGGTTCGCGATCAGCGTCTGGCCGCGCTTGGACAGCAGGTAGTCGACCCACAGCTTCGCGGCGTTCGGGTTCTTCGCCTTCTTCGACACGGTGGCGAGGCGGCTCACGACCTGCGTGTAGTCCTTCGGAAACACATAACCGATCGACTTGTCCTTCTTCGCCTTCGCATACGCATACGAACCGATGATGTTGTAGCCGATCAGGTTCTCGCCCGACGAAATGCGCTCCATCATCGCGCCCGTGCTCGACTGCAGCTTCGGGCCGGTCGCGCCGATCGCCTTCACGAGTTCCCACGTGACCTTCTCGTTCACGTGCGCGTCTTGCGTCAGGTAGTTGAAGCCGACGCCCGATTTCTCGATGTCGTAAGTCGTGACCTTGCCCTTGAACTTGTCGGCCTGGGTGGTGAGCAGCTTGATCAGGTCGGCGCGCGTGGTCGGCACTTCGTTCTCGGGAATCAGGCGCTTGTTGTAGACGATCGCGAGCGGCTCGAACGTCGTGCCGTACGCCTGCTTCTGGTACTGCGCCCAGGCCGGCACGTTCGCGCTTTCGGGCGAATCGTACGACGCCATCAGGCCGTCGTTGACGAGCTTGACCTGCAGGTCCATCGCCGAGCTCCACAGCACGTCGGCGCTGGTGCTGCTCGCCGCGTTCTCGCTGATGTAGCGGTTGTACAGCTCGGTGCTGTTCATGTCGTTGTACTCGACCTTCACGCCGTACAGGCTTTCGAAGTCCTTGATCAGCGGGCGCACGAGGCCCGTGTCGGTCGTCGAGTAGACGATCAGCTTGCCCTCCTTCTTCGCGGCGTCGATCACGCCCTGGTAGCTCCCCGGATACCCGGCCGGAACCTGCGCGGCGGCGCTGCCGGCGGCAGTGCCCAGAACGACCGCCAGCGCGGCGGCGAGGTGCTTCGGTGCAAACGGCATGTCTTCCTCCAGTTACGTCTAGGTGTTGTTCGAGTGCAGCGGATGTTAATTGCGGCGCACTTTCAGCCTGCTTTCATTCCGGTACGCAATCGGGTCCTTTGTGTCATGGATTTCCCGAGGTCGAAGCGGCGGCGGCCGCGCGTTTCGCGGCGCGCGGCACGATCCGGCAAGGGAGGGAGGCGGGTTGCCGCCGTGCGCGGCAACGCTGGCAACGGCCGCTACGCGGGTTGCGCGAGCAGCTTGCCGAGGATCCGGCCGCCATGCCGCGCGTGCGCGGCCGTCAGTGCGGAATACCCGACGACGACACCGGCTTCGCACCGGGCGCTTCGACAGAATCCGCGGATCGGCTGCAATTCGATGCCGGCTGCTTGGGCTTGCGCGACATACGTTGTGTCGTCGATTCGCGTACTGCACGTACTACCCGTTCATCGCGGAATCGTCGACGCTGTTCCAGCGGCAACGGGGCGTATCCGGCCCGGTGTACGCCGCGATCTTCGGCCTGACCGTGCTCGGCTACCTGATCGGCTCGAACGTGTTCGCGCGGACCGTCACCCGCTGGAAGGCCGATTCGGTCATCGCGGCGGCGGCGGGTGTCAATCTGGCCAGCGCCGCCGTGTTGTGGATCGGCGGTGCGATCGCGCCGACGGCGGTGGCGGCGCTCGTCGTTCCGATGTTCTTCGTGATGATTGCCGTCGGGATCGCGATCCCGGCCTGCCAGTTTGCGGTGATGCAGCCGTATACGACGATCGCCGGGACGGCGTCCGGGCTGTTCTTCTTTATCCAGATGGCGATCACGGCCGCGTGCGGCGGCGTGCTGGCGTGGCTGTCGGATGGCGCCGCACGCCCGATGATCGTCGTCACGGTCGGCGCGAGCGTCGCGTTCCTGGCGGTGGCGGTCGGCCTGCGCGAGCGGCGGCGCGCAGGCGACGGTTCGTGCTTCGCGACGCGGAACCGTTCCGCCGCCGAGCGCTGAGCGACGCTCGGCCGGGATGGCCGACGCGTGCCTGCGCCGGCTGCGCAACCGGTGTTTCCGCGAGGCGTCGCCTTGGAAAGGATCATGTAATGTAGCGGCCTGTCGCTGACCTTACCGGAATCCCCATGCGTGTGCTGCTCGTCGAAGACAATCCGAACCTTGCCCAGTCGCTGAACGACGCGCTGAGCGCGGCGCGCTTCGCGGTCGATCACATGGCGGACGGCGAGGCGGCCGACCACGTGCTGCGCACGCAGGATTACGCGCTGGTGATCCTCGATCTCGGGCTGCCGAAGCTCGACGGGCTGGAAGTGCTGCGGCGGCTGCGTGCGCGGCGCAATCCGGTGCCGGTGCTGATCCTGACCGCGCACGGCTCGGTCGAGGACCGCGTGAAAGGGCTCGATCTCGGCGCCGACGATTATCTCGCGAAGCCGTTCGAACTGACCGAACTGGAGGCGCGCGCCCGCGCGCTGATCCGCCGCAGCCTCGGCCACGAGCATTCGAGGGTCGAATGCGGGCCGCTTTCGTACGACAGTATCGATCGCAGTTTCCATCTCGCCGGCGAGCCGCTGTCGCTCACGCCGCGCGAGCGCTCGGTGCTCGAGGTGCTGATCCTGCGCAACGGCCGCGCGATCAACAAGGAAACGCTGTCGGAAAAGATCTTCGGGCTCGACGAGTCGGTGAATGCCGATGCGATCGAGATCTACGTGTACCGGCTGCGCAAGAAGCTCGAGAACACGGGTGTCGCGATCGTCACGCTGCGCGGGCTCGGTTATCTGCTGGAAGCGAAGGCGGAGACCGCCGAATGAACCGCACCCGCGCTCACGGTCGTTCGCTGCTTCGCGGGACGGCACGGCGGGAGGCAGGGTGATCCGCCCGAACCTGCGCACCCAGGTCGCGCTGTGGCTGCTGCTGCCGCTGCTCGGCCTGCTCGCGCTCGACTCGTGGCTCACGTACCAGCGCGCGATGAGCGCCGCGCACGTCGCGTTCGACCGCACGCTGTCGTCGTCGCTGAAGTCGATCCGCGAAGGCGTGCGGCTCAACGACGGCGAGGTCGAGGTCGACCTGCCGTATCTCGCGCTCGAAATGCTCGAATCGAGCGACGGCGGCAAGATCTACTACCTGATCCGCGAGGACAACGGCCACACGATCACCGGCTATCCGGACCTGCCGCTGCCGCTGGGGCGCGATGCGGGCGACGGCGCGCTGTTCGTCACGCGCTACTACGACGTGGTCTATCGCGGCGAGCAGTTGCGGATGGCCGCGCTGCGCATCCCGGTGCACGACGTACCGACCGCGCAGTCGCGCATCGTATGGGTGATGGTCGGCGAGACGATCGAGGCGCGCCAGGCGCTCGCGCGCGAGATCCTGGTGGGCTCGCTGCTGCAGGAAGGGCTGCTCGTCGTGCTGGCGCTCGGCATCGTGTGGCTCGGCGTCGGGCGCGGGCTGCGGCCGCTGAACCGGCTGTCGGCGACGGTCGCCGCGCGCAGCGAGGACGATACGACGCCGCTCGATACCGGCGCGGTGCCGAGCGAACTTGCGCCGCTCGTCGAGTCGATCAACCAGTACATCGGCCGCACGCAGCGGATGCAGGTCGCGCGGCGCCGCTTCTTCGCCGACGCGGCGCATCAACTGAAGACGCCGCTCGCGGCCGTGCAGGCAGGCGTCGAGCTCGCACTGCGGCCCGACGAACAGCCGCGCGCGAACGGGCACCTGCGGCGCGCGAACGGCGCGGTGCGGCAGGCCGCGAAGATCGTCCAGCAACTGCTGTCGCTGTCGCGGCTCGATTCGGACAGCGGCCATGCGGTCGCGCACAAGCCGGTTGCGCTGCACCGGCTTGCGCGCAGCGTGACGCTCGACTGGTCGCCGGTGGCACGCGCGCGCGACATCGATCTCGGTTTCGAGCACGAGGCCGACATCGACGTGCACGGGCAGTCCGACCTGCTCGGCGAGATGATCGGCAACCTGATCGACAACGCGATCCGTTATGCGGGCGATTGCGCGGTGATCACGGTGCGCGTGTCGCGCGATGGCGAGCAGGCGCGGCTCGACGTCATCGACAACGGGCCGGGCATTCCGGCGGACGAGCGCGACGCGGTGTTCGAGCGCTTTCATCGCGGCAGCAAGACGCAGACGGTCGAAGGGACGGGGCTCGGGCTGTCGATCGTGCGAGAGATCGCGCGCGTGCATCAGGGCAGCGTGACGCTGGCCGATGCGGACGGTGGCGGGCTGGTCGTGACGATCCGGTTGCCGGCGGCGAACGATGCGGGGCCGCGCGCTGCGTGATGGCGCGTAGCGATGCGGGAAGCGGCTCGCGGCATGCGGGGGCTTCCCGGCTGCGAGGGGAGTCGACAATTGCGCGCGGTGCGGTTCCGCGCGCGCAACTCAATCGCCGAACCCGATCTCCGCTTCCAGCGACTGGCCGACTTCGAGCCATGTGCCCGCGCCTTCGACGACGATCGCATTGATGCCGAACGTCAACTCGCCGTCGAAATTCGGGTTCGCGCGATAGGTCTGCATCGTGTCGGTCGGCTCGTGCGGCCATGCGGGATCGGGTGCGCCGGTGACCTGGTCGATCGTCGGCATCGGGCAGCGCGTGCACGGCTTCACGAGACGCAGCCGCACGGGTATCGCGCCTTCCGTGTCGAGATGTTCGACGAAATCCTCTTCGTACGCATCGAGATCCGACACCACGATGTTCGGGCGGAAGCGGTTCATCGGGATCGCCGGCGCGCCTTTCGCGGCGAGCCGCGCGTTCAGGTCGTCGAGCGACGACTGGCCGATCACGAGCAGCGGGTAACCGTCGGCGAACTGCGTATGCGTATCGATCTCGCCGGTCCACTTGCGATTGCAGCCGCGGCGCGCGTCCGGCCCGAAGCGCGCGAGCGTCGTGGGCGTGCCGAGGAATTCGGTGAGCCAGGCGGCCGTTTCGGCGCCCGTGTCGATCGCGTCGACGGTGTCGCGCCACACCGTCGCGGCCAGTTTAGGCGTGGCGGGCGATACGTCGCCATCGAGCGGCGTGCGGATCTCGCGCATGCCCGGCGCGTTCAGCACGAGCGCATCGCTTTCGAGCGCGGTGTGGATCAGTGCGAGGCGCGGGTGCGTGCGCTGCGTGATCATCTGCCCGGCGGGGTCGGTGATCAGCCAGTGGCGGTCGTACGCAAGGCCCGTTTCGAGCAGTTGCGCGCGCGACAGCGCGATGCCGGCGCAGGATTTGATCGGGTAGACGAAGAGTTCGGCGATGGCTGGCATGACGCTGGCTGAAGGCGGATGACGAGACTGCGATTGTGCCAGATCGCGCCGCAGCCGTTTGGACGGCGGCGCACCGTCGCACGGCCGGTCATGCGAGCGGGAAGCCCGGGTCGAACGTCGTGCGCACGTCGAGCGGCTGGCGCAGCAGTCCGGCCTTCAGGTAGAAGTCGGCCGTGCGCTGCTGTTCGGCGATGACCGTCGCGTCGATCGGCAGCCAGCGCGTGTTGCGGCGCTCGAACTGCAGCTTCGCGGCCGCCGGCGGAATGCCGATGATGCGTGCGAGTGCAGCGGAATATGCGTCGACATGCCGGTACGACCAGGTCTGCGCGCGCACGACGCGCCGCAGGAAATCGTGCAGCACGTCGCGCTTCGACGCGATCGCCGCGTCGGTCGCCGCGATGTAGCTGAGGCCCGACCACAGCCCGCGGCCGTTGACGAGCACGCGCGCGCGGCCGCTCGTTTCGGCAAGTGCGGTATAGGGTTCCCAGGTCGCCCAGGCATCGATCGAACCGGTTGCGAGCGCAAGCATCGTGTCGGCCGGCGGCAGGAAGCGGAACGATACGGCGTCGGGCGGCAGGCCGGCCGCGTCGAGCGCCTTCAGCGTGACGAAGTGGCCGATCGAGCCGCGCGTGGTGCCGATGCGCTTGCCTTTGAGGTCGGCCGCGCCTTTCAGCGCCGCGTCGGGCCGCACGAGCACCGCCGTGCCGTACGGGTCGGAACGGTTCGCGCCGATCACCTTGATGCGGGCGCCCGACGCGAGCGCGAAGATCACCGGCGCGTCGCCGATCGGCCCGCAGTCGACGGCGGCCGCGTTCAGCGCTTCGGCGAGCGGTGCGGCGGCCGGGAACTCGGTCCACGCGATGTCGTAGGCAAGGCCGTTCAGTTCGCCGGCCGCTTCGAGCAGCGCGCGCAGCCCGCCTTTCTGGTCGCCGGCGCGCAACAGCGGCCGCGTGCCCGATTGCGCGCGCAGTGCAGCCGGGGCCGCGGCGATCGTGGCGAGGGCGCCGGCTTGTGCGAGGAAATGGCGTCGGGTCGGATTCATCGTGAAGTTCAGTTGGAAGGGAATTTCAGGGGTTCATTCAGTGCGGGAGCCCGGCCTGCACGTCGCGCACGGGTTCCGTATCGACGCGCAGTAGCAGCGCGGTCAGCGGATCACGGCTCGCTGCCGATCCGGCCGGTCGTGCGGTGGCGTCCGAGCGGCACAGCAGGTCGGCATCCGACCAGCCCGCGCTACCCGGTAACGCACGCGCCCGCAGCCAGCCGCGGCGATCGGCGAGGAGCTGCGTGCCGCCGAGCGCGTCGGGCGCCACGCCGGCGATCGTCGCGAATGCGCGCCACGCATCGGGCGTCGACGCGACGCAATCGGCTCGCGCGGTGCCGGCC
>NZ_JAAGPP010000230.1:0-9896 GCF_017104975.1 Burkholderia sp. Ac-20344 | reverse complement strand
CGCGTCGCGCCACAGCCAGTCGCCGCCCGGCGGCTTGTTCGGCACCTTGTCGACCGGCCGCGCGCGGCCCGCGATCAGGCCCGACGGAATCGCGACCTCGCCGTCGCGCTTCGCGTCGAAGCGGTAGGTAGGGCGACGCGTCGAGCGCGACCGCGGCCGGCGGCGCGGCGGGCGGTGCGGAAGCGGCGGGCATTGCCCGGTTCGCGGTGTCGCCGGCGTCGGCATTCGTCAGGAACAGCGCAGGCACGGCGGGATCGGGGCGGATTCGGCGTTGGTTCGACGGGTTGTTCTGGGGCCGGTGGCGCTCAGGGGCGCGCGGCTGCTGCGTCGATTGTAGGGACGGCCATGGCCGCGTGCCGTGCCGGAATCCGTAGTCGCGCGCAGCGCGAGACACGCGCCGAAGCGCGGTGCTACGAAGCGTGACGAAGCAGGCAGACAACGGCACGCGACGGCACGCGACGGCACGCGACGGCCGACGCCCAAAAAGCGACCGCCGCCCGGAGGCGGCGGTCGGGTCGCGACGGGCTGGCGGGCCGGGTGGCGTGCCAGCCGCAACCGACGGGCGGGCCGCGAGGCGCTGCGGGCAGCGCGGTGGGGGGGAGTGTGGCGGGCGCGCCGCGAGCAGGCGGCGCGCGGGTGAATCGTCAGGCGTAGTCGGCGACCATCGCGGGCTGCGGCGCAGCGCGCAGGATCGGCGCCGCTTCGTGGCGCTCGACGTGCGTCATCGCCGCACCGAACAGCACGAGGCGATAGCCGACCGCATAGATCGGGATGATCCGCAGGTTCTTGTCGTGATCGAGCTGCAGCTTCGAGCGGATACGCGAGATATGGGTGTCGAGCGTGCGCGACGACACGCCGAGTTCACGGCCCCACACGGCTTCCTGGATTGCTTGCCGCGGCACGACCTTGTTCATGTTGTCGAGCAGGAATTCGACGACGTCGAATTCACGCGGCGTGACCTCAATGATCTTGTTGTCGATTTCGATCGTGCGGCGCACGAAGTTGATTTTTATGTTGTCGATGTACAGGTATTTGCAATCCATGGTGGCCCTCGCATGTCCTTAAAGGAGTGTTTGCGGGTCCTGTGCTGCAACTTCCGGGCCAGGGAGAGGATCGTCAGGTATCGCACCGGCGCAGGCGGCGCGGCAGCCTTGAATTCAAAAGAATTTTTAACGGGAGGCGCGGGACGGAGAGAAAACGGGGCAGGGCAAAAGTGAAGGATTGTTACGTAGCATCGGCGGGTGACGTTACGGGCGTTACGTTCGACGTAACGTCGGGGCGTGGCGGGAATCGGGGCCGGCGGAATGTCGCTGCGGCCGGATGGCGAACTCTACATCGAACCCTACAGGGATCGAAGGGTTCTCCATACGGATCAATGCGTTACGGGTGATTTTTACCGACATCGAACCCTACATCGGTCGCGTTCGGCAAAAGACGCCGGCCGCGAGACGTCTCCGCCCCGCGGCCGGCGTTCCGGCCCGTCATCAAGCCTTCGCGCTATCCGCCGAATCGAACGGCAGCACGTAATGCCGCTTGCCCGTCGCTGCGAAGATCGCGTTCGCGACCGCCGGCCCGATGGGCGCGACGCCCGGCTCGCCGACCCCGGTCGGCGCTTCGGCCGACGGCACGACATGCACCTCGACCTTCGGCATTTCCGCGATGCGCAGCACGTGGTAGCCGTCGAAGTTGCGCTGCTCGACCCGGCCGTCCTTCAGCGTGATCGCGCTGTGCATCGCCGCGCCGAGACCGAAGCCGATGCCGCCTTCCATCTGCGCGGCGACGATGTCGGGATTGATCGCGATCCCGCAATCGACCGCGCACACCACGCGCTCGACCTTCACCTTGCCGTCCGCGTCGACCGACACCTCGGCCACCTGCGCGACATAGCTCTTGAACGCTTCGGCGACCGCGATCCCGCGCCCGCGGCCCTTCGGCAGCGGCTTGGCCGGGTCCCAGCCGGCCTTCTGCGCGGCCAGGTCCAGCACCGCGCGCATGCGCGGCTCCTTCGCGAGCAGGTCGCGGCGGAATGCGTACGGATCCTTGCCCGCCGTGTGCGCGGCTTCGTCGATGAACGCCTCGACCGCGTACGCCGTGTGCGAACTGCCGACCACGCGCCACCACAGCACGGGCAGGCCGACCTGGGTGGTGGTGAGCTCGACCGACACGTTCGGCACCGCGTACGGCAGGTTCGACGCGCCCTCGACCGAGGTGGCGTCGACGCCGTTCTTCACCATGAACGCTTCGAACGGCGTGCCGGCGAGGATCGACTGGCCGACGATCCGGTGACGCCAGCCGACCAGCTTGCCGTCCGCGGTCAGCCCCGCGTCGAGCTTGTGGAAGTACATCGGCCGGTAGAAGCCGCCCTGGATGTCGTCCTCGCGCGTCCACTGCAGCTTGACGGGCTTGCCGTCCGCACCGAGCGCCTTCGCGATCGACACGGCCTCGACCACGTAGTCCGACCACGCGTTCGCGCGCCGGCCGAAGCTGCCGCCTGCGTACAGCGTGTGGATCTGCACCTGCTCGGGCATCAGGCCCGCCGTCCTGGCCGCGTTGGCCTGGTCGACCGTCTGGAACTGGTCGCCGGCCCAGATCTCGCAGCTGTTCGCCGTCAGCTTGACGACCGCGTCGAGCGGCTCCATCGGCGCGTGCGCGAGATACGGGAATTCATACGTCGCGCTGATCTTGCGCGCGGCGCCCGCGATCGCCGCATCGGCATCGCCGTCCTTGCGTGCCGACGTGCCCGGCTTGTCGGCGAGCTGCCGGTATTCGCGCATGATCTCGTCCGAGCTGCGTTTTTCGGCGTTCGCTTCGTCCCATTCGACCTTCAGCGCGTCGCGGCCCTGTTTCGCGGCCCAGAAGCCGGTTCCGACGACCGCGACGCCGCCCGGCACCTGCACGACCGACACGACGCCCGGCACGGCCTTGGCCGCCGTCGCGTCGAACGACTTCACCTTCGCGCCAAAGCGCGGCGGGCGCTGCAGCAGCGCGACGCGCATGCCGGGGAAGGTCGTGTCGAGCGTGAAATGCGCGGTGCCGTTCGATTTTGCCGACGCGTCGACGCGCGGAATCGGGTGTCCGATCAGCTTGAAATCGGCCGGCTGCTTCAGCGCGACCTTGTCCGGCACCGGCAGCTTCGACGCATCGGCGACGAGCGTGCCGTACGCGGCCGTCTTGCCGCTCTTCGCGTGCGTGACGACGCCATTGGCCGTCGTCAGCTCGCCGGCCGGCACTTTCCAGCGGGCCGCCGCGGCCGACACGAGCATCGCGCGGGCCTTGCCGCCCGCTTCTCGCAGTTGCTGCCACGAGTTCGACATGGCCGAGCTGCCGCCCGTACCCTGCATCGTGCCGAACGCGAGGTTCGCGTAGCGCTTCGCATCGGCCGGCGCGCTTTCGACGCGCACGTGCGACCAGTCGGCGTCGAGCTCCTCGGCGACGATCGTCGCGATGCCCGTATACGCGCCCTGGCCCATTTCGACGTGCTTCGCGATGACCGTGACGGTGCCGTCGGGCGTGATGCGCAGGAACGCGTTCGGCGCGAAACCGGCGGCGGGCGCGGTCGCGGCGAGCGCGCGGCGGCCGAAGCCGCTGAAGTCGAAGCCGATGGTCAGGCCGACGGCAGCCGCGGCGCCCGCGGCCTTCAGGAACGTGCGGCGCGACGGACGCACCGACCCGGTGTTGTCGAGTTCGATCGTCATGGTCAGGCTCCCAGCGTCGCGGCCGCGTCGTGGATCGCCGCCCGGATGCGGGTGTAGGTAGCACAGCGGCACAGGTTGCCGTTCATCGCGGCGTCGATGTCCGCGTCGGTCGGCTTCGGGTTCTGTTCGAGCAGCGCGGTGGCCGACATGATCTGGCCGGACTGGCAGTAGCCGCACTGCGGCACCTGCAGCTTGACCCATGCGGCCTGCACGGCCTGCGCGGGCTTGCTCTGCAGGCCTTCGATCGTCGTGACGTGCTTGCCCGCGATGCCGGCGAGCGGCAGCACGCACGAGCGGACGGCCTGGCCTTCGAGATGCACGGTGCACGCGCCGCACTGCGCCATGCCGCAGCCGAACTTCGTGCCGGTCAGTCCCGCGTGTTCGCGAATCGCCCAGAGGACGGGCATCGACGGATCGGCGTCGAGCGTGACGTTCTTGCCGTTCAGGACAAACGAGGTAGGCATTTTGATTGTCTCCGTGGGGAAAACCCGGCATGCGCCCGGTCAGCGGGCAGTGTGCGCGAGCGGCCGGTTTTTGCGTCTACCCAATCCTGCAAATTTATTGAACAATCCTGCAAATCCCCGGCAGGCCGCGGGTGGTTTCGCTATGCTCCCGCGACATGGGGAAATCTATCGAGGAAGCGTCATGGACATGACCGATATCGTGGCGTCGCGCGAATCCGGGCGGCGCGAGCTGGCGACGCTGATCAACCGTTTCGCACCGTCGGACGGCTCGCATTCGACGGCCGTGCCTGGCCTGATGCTGCACCGGCACACGCGGCCGGTCGATCTCGGCTGCGGCGTGTCGCGGGCCGCGCTCGTGATCGCCGCGCAGGGCGCGAAGCGCGTGATCGTGGCTGGCCAGGCTTACGAGTACGACACGCAGAATTGCCTGATTACGTCGATCGACTTGCCGATCCTCTCGCGCGTGACGCACGCGTCGCCGGACGCGCCGTACCTGTGCCTGTCGCTGACGCTCGATCCGCAGCGCATCGTCGAGCTCGCGGCCGAGATGCGGCTGCCCGAACCCGACGCAGGCCCCGAAGGCGAGGGAATCGCGCTCGCCGAGCTGACGCCGCCGCTGCTCGATGCCGCGCTGCGGCTGATCCGGCTGCTCGAGACGCCGGCCGACATTCCGGTCGTCGCGCCGCTGATCGAAAAGGAACTGCTGTACCGGCTGATGACGAGCGGGCAGGGCACGCGGCTGCGGCACATGGCGATCGCGGGCAGCCAGACGCACCGGATCGCGCGCGCGATCGAATGGATCCGCGATCACTTCGCGGAGCCGATGCGCGTCGAGTCGCTCGCGCAGGCGGTCAACATGAGCGTGTCGTCGCTGCACCATCATTTCAAGCACGTCACCACGCTGAGCCCGCTGCAGTACCAGAAGCAGCTGCGGCTGCACGAGGCGCGTCGGCTGTTGCTGCGGCAGGGCGGCGACGTCGGGTCGGTGGCCGCCGTCGTCGGCTACGAAAGCGCGTCGCAGTTCAGCCGCGAATACAGCCGGCTGTTCGGCGCGCCGCCGATGCGCGACGTCGTGCAGTTGCGGAAGAAGGAACTGCTCGGCTGACGGAGCACGGCCGACGCGCTGCCGGTCGTTTCACCGGGCGACCACCGTCGTTTGCAGGAACGCCGGCGCGATCCGCCAGTCCGGCATGTCGTGCGCCGGCCACGCGCCGCGCGTATCGACCGCGTTTCAGGCCGGCGACGTTGAGCTTGCGCCCCGTCAGCAGGCGGTCGATGCACGTGACGGACGCGCCTTCCGTGACCAGGCGCTCGCATGCGTAGCTGCCGAGAAAGCCGGCGCCGCCCGTCACGAGCACGCGCTGACCGGTGCGCGTCTCGCACGCGATCTGTCATTCATGGTTTTCTCCTTCGTCGATCAGTTCCGGGAAGCACACGTCGATCTGCTCGACGGCAGCACGCACGCGCTCCATCCCGCTGCACGGGAATCGTTTCCGCACGCGCCGGTTCGCATGAGTGGATGTCGACGAAGCGCTGCGACAGGCGCTCCGGTTTCGCTGACTACCCCGTTGAAGCTTGAACGACGCAAGCGTCGATCGATCGGTGGTGATCTTCATCGCCTTTTCCCCGATTCGCTGATAGACGAGCAGGCCGCCGTGAGTGATCTTGTGCCTCGGCGTGCCGCTCGGTAAGAGCCGGACATCAGGCAATCGGCATGCCATGAGCGATGCCGTCGCGATGCGCACGGGCGCGGCGGTGCGATTGCCGCACGATGTGCATGCTTCTGTTTCATGCGTGAATCGTGGGGACAGGAAAGCGGGCAGGGCATTGGCCGGATCGATGCGATTCGATTCGACGAAACGCACGATAAATCAGGATTCTGCGGGAATGGCCTCGTCAAAAAAGTGTCGAGTCGAAATGTTTCATCAATGAGAAATGCCCTGATAACGGATTAAAAACGATTCTCGAATGTGCAACCTATCGAGCGATTCGGTGCGTGAAAGGCAGGGCTAATGAGATTGAAAAAAATGATGCCCGGAAACCAGGGCGCGATTTTGCATTTGTTTTAATTATTACGCCGCCACGAAAGTTTTATTTTTTACGGTTCATTTCGACGCTGGATCTGCGTGTGATCCCGTCGGTATTTTCACGGATGAATCAAATTCGTTTCGGTCATCAGGGGAAACGCGTGTCGACGGCTTGTCGGAAGCTGCCGTGTCGGGCTCTCGGCGCCCGGTGTCGGGCAAATCGATTCTCGTTTGTGATGGCCCGGGAAGGGGGCATACACGCCGCGACCCCCGGTTCACACACGGAAATGCCCGCGCCGCCCGCCTTGCGCAGCCGGGCGCTTCTCAAGTTTGAAACACTCGTTCACCTGGCCGTCCGGCGCAGGCTCGCGGGCCGGATTTGTCCGTCTAATCCGGCGATTGCTTCGCGTCGCTCAACGATCGCCGAGGGTGCCAAACCGTTATTGCGATACATTCCTGAAACAAAAAATGTCGTTCCTGGCGCCGCGTGCCGTCTTGGCGGCCGTTTGCTGTGCGCAATCTGCGGTGGAATATCGCGTGGCACGCTGCTTGCGGTATTGGACGCACCGGCGGGCGGCCGACACGAAGTAACGAAGAGGTGGGGCGGCCAACTCGTCAATAAGCAGTCGGGGAAACGGCGATGAAGACCATAAGCAGTACATTGATCGGTGCGTACTTTGCGCATCAGTGGAGTAGTCGGAAAGGCCGGGGCGACGCTCGCGACGCTGTGCCAGCTTCGCGGGTTGCTCAGTCCCGGTTTCTTGCCCGCCGCGCGCTTCGCGTGCTGGCGCGGTTGTCGTGCCGCACGGCAGTCGGGCGACAGCGGTACTCGCTTTCATTCAGTTCACCCGGATGGATCAGGCTGTTCGTGCCGGACAGCGTGATGCCGATTCGTGTTCGGCCGTGCAAGGTCGCTCCGATCGCGCCTGGCCCATGCCGGCGCCGGCCGGATTAGATCGAACGACCGTCGGCCGGATTATCCGGAAGCCCTTTCGTTGCTGGCTCAGGGAGAAGGCATGCCACCTGGCTGAAATGCCGGATCGTTGTCGCCCGGTTAAAGGGTGCATTTTCAACGGTGCCGCATTATTGGGTGGTTAATGTATTCGCGAATTTTCGATTCCGGAATGGAGTGCCGCGTGTCGGCACGCTGTCCGGCGGGGTGTCGAATATCGCGGGCCGGAAAAATGTGCGCATCGTTCCGGTTTATCAGGTAATGGTGTTTTAATTTTTAATTTAATGTTCATAAAAATAATAGAAAACACCTATCAAATAATTTTGGATAACTAAAAAGTGCGAAGCTAAACTTCGGCTGGAAAAAATATCAAAAAATCTGAATTCGAAATGAAGCTGGATTTTCTTAATTTGATAGTGATCCTTACTTTTTTTGAGGATTGCTCAAGTCAGGAAGGTTGATGGCGTGCGATCTTCCTGGCTCACTCTATTCACGCCGTTTTGGAGTCGACCATGAAGAAGCTTCTGATTGCAGCAGCAGTTCTGGCGGTTTCGGGTGCAGCGTTCGCCGCCAGCGGCACGGTGTCGAGCAGCAACTCGACGAGCGGCGGTTCGACGATGGCTGGCGTTGCCGGCTTCGGCCATTTCACCGCGACCGATTCCGGCTCGGCACTCGGCGCAGCCGGCGCACTGGCCGGCGGCCCGGGCAGCGGTTCGGTCTCGTACACGAACCACACCCAATCGTCGTCGGTGAGCGGCTTCGGCTTCGGCGGCGCACAAGCCGGCGGCACCAGCGGCGCGAATGCCGGCTCGATCGGCTGGACGATTCACCACTAAGCCGCGACGCGTAGCGTTCGTCATTGGCTGGCGGTACGGACGCCGGGTTCCGCTCGATGGGGGGAGACCCGGCTCCGCCACCGCCGAACATACTCACAGCAAGGAATTGCTATGAAAGCCAAAGTCATTTTCGCGACAGCGCTCACCGTCTTATCGTCGGCTGCATTGGCAGCGGGTTCCTCCACGACCAACCAGACGCAATCCGTTGCGGCGGGTGTTTCCGGTTCGGTCCTGGTCGGCACCGGCAGCTATACCAGCA
This sequence comes from Burkholderia sp. Ac-20344, assembly GCF_017104975.1. NCBI lineage: Bacteria > Pseudomonadati > Pseudomonadota > Betaproteobacteria > Burkholderiales > Burkholderiaceae > Burkholderia > Burkholderia sp. Ac-20344. Next base: position 1,663 of record NZ_JAAGPP010000230.1, on the reverse strand, counting down.
ATTCGACTTCGACGGCGGGCGCGAACGCGGGCAGTACGGTGACACCCGCTGGTTCCGCCGGCACGGCATCCGCCTACCACAACACGACCTCGACGGCCAGCGGTTCGGGCACGAACGGGGGCGCGTTCGCGGCAGGCGGCGGTATCGGTGCCGCAGGCTCGTACGGTGGAAACGGCAGCACGAGCGAGAACGCGAATGCGCTATCGGGAGGGGTGAGTGCCACGATCGTACTCGGTGCGAACCACTACACGGCCACGAGCGCGAACAACCAGGGCAATGCCAACGCGGGTGCCGCTGGGCTGACCGGCAGTGGTGGGTCAGGCGCGATCACGGGTTCGAATCACACCAACTCGTCGACCGTTTGGAGTACCGGTCCGGCCGGCTCGCCGTCCGCATCGGGCGGAAGCCAGGGCAGTGCGAGTGCGACCGGAAGCAGTCATTAGTCAGGTGTGGGGGGACCAGTTTCCCAGCGACGCTGGTCTCTTTTCCCCACATTGTTGTCACGTAAGGAGTTGGCATGAAGCAGAAACTGATTGCCGCCGCTCTGATGCTCGCGTCTCTGACGGCGTATGGCGCTGACCGTATTGCCAACGACGTGCAATCGAATTTGCAGACGTCAAACAACTCTGACCAGACAACCAAACCGTCAGAACAACAAACGCTTTCTTCGGGCAGTGCCATCGGCGGACCGGACGCCCAGCAGTGGCAGGGCATGTCGGCCGGCTCATGGTCCCAGCTGGGCAACGGCTGGAAACAGTTCGGGGAAGCAGGCAAAGCTGAAGGGAATCAGGGGAATTAACACGGTTGCCTGGGTGGGAGGTCAAACCTCGTCCGGAGAGTCAAATGAACAGCAACAGGATCAAGGTGGCATGCGCAGCGATGTTCGCGATGACCACGATCGGCGCCCAAGCGCAAACCGCCGATTCGACTTCGAGCGCGCAGTCGTCGACGTCGTCGACGGCGATCAGCCAGGGCGGCGGCTCGAGCATGAACACGAACACCACGAGCTCGCGCGGCGGTAACGCCACCAGCTCCAGCGGGGTTCGCGGCAGCGGCAATTCGAGCGTGAACGTGAACGTGACGATGCCGTCCAGCACGAGTGGCGGCGGCGTGACGCCGCAGAGCGTGAGTTCGCTGCAGTCGTCCGGCGCGCCCGGCACCAACCCGTACAACACCCAGACATCGGAAAACGTCAATTACTCCGGGACGCAGACGATCAAGACGAACCCGTCGATCCAGGCGCCGGGCCTCACGACCACGCTGTCGGATACCTGCATGGGATCGGTGAGCGTCGGCGTGTCGTTCCCGGGGTTCGGCGCGACGGGTGGCACGACGCTGGTCGACCAGGCCTGCGTCCGGCGTCTCGATGCGCGTGAATTCCGTGCGATGGGCCTGACCGACGTGGCGCTCGCGCTGCTCTGCCAGAGCGACGCGAACCGGCGTGCGGTGGAAGCGACCGGCCACCTGTGCCCGGGCACGACCACGCCGCTCGCACGTTCGAACGTGGCCCCGAGCGTGGAAGCGACGGTCGCCGACGACCTGAAGTATCGCGATCCGATCGTACGCGACCGCATGGGCTTGCCGCCGCTGGGCGCTGCTGCGCCGGCACCGGCGCAGCCCCGCCCGGTGGCGACGACTTCGGTGCAGGCGGCACCCGTGTCGA
>NZ_JAAGPP010000229.1:0-9750 GCF_017104975.1 Burkholderia sp. Ac-20344 | reverse complement strand
GCCCACGCCCCCTTCGAAAGACCCCGGCCATCAGCGTGCGGCGCGGGCGCCGCGCGGCGGGGCGCGCGGGGTCTTTCGAAGGGGGCGTGGGCTTTTGTTCGTTATCCATCGTGATCTGTCAGGAAGACGGCGCGGCGTGCCGGAAATCGGACTGCTGGGCGGCGCGTGGGCGAGCGGTGCCGGGAGGGGGCGCCCGGCTCGGTCCGGGGCCCCGCCGGCCAGCGCGGGAAAAGAGCGGTGCGCACCGCGAGTGCGGCGCGACGATGGGCATGATCCTACGTGCCGTCCCCGTTACAGTCCAGCGGTCTATCTTTCAACGGGTTACGGTCGTTACAGAACGCGACGGGACGGTGACGAAACGATTACGCGCTGATGCGCCGGGCCGGTGCGCCGCCGATCTCGCGGGTGATTTTCGCGATGCACTCGTGCAGCGCGGGCACCACGTGTTCCTGCAGCCATTCGGGCGGACACTGGTGCGACGCGCCGCCGCAATTCACCGAATAGCGCTGGCCCGACGGGCCGACGAACCCGGCCGCGACGGCATTCAGGCCCTCGCGCCATTCGCCGATCGCGATCGCGTGGCCGTCGCGCATGGCATCGTCCAGCGCGGGGGTCAGGCGGGCGGACACATGCGGCCAGTCGTCGCCCGCCGTGGTGCGCAGCGACTCGAGCAGCAGGCGGCGTTCGTCGTCCTCGAGTGCGGCGAGATACGCGCGGCCTACCGCGGTGCGCGCGATGTCCATCCGCGAGCCGATCTCGAGGCGCGTGACGAGCACGGCCGAGCGCGGCCGGATCACGTCGATCGCGACCATGTCGAGCCGGTCGCGCACCGCGAGGTGCACCGACAGCGACGTGCGTTCGGCCAGTTCGATCATGAACGGCCGCGAACGCGCGCGGATGTCGAAGTTGCGCAGGAAGCCGTGGCTCAGTTCGAGCACCGACGCGGTGAGCACGAAGCGCTCGCTGTCGGGCAACTGAAACAGGAAGCCGGCGCTGACGAGCGTCGCGGTGATGCGCGAGACGGTCGGCTTCGGGATGCCGGTGAGTTCGGTCAGCTCGCGGTTGCTGACGGGCGCGTCGGCAGCCGCGATGCGACGCAGCACGGCGAGGCCGCGGGCGAGGGCGGTGATCTCGTCGGGCGAGGATTCACGGTCCCGCGACGCGGGAGGGGTTACAGTTGTCGACACGAGGGATTCTCTCTAATTCCGAAACTCGATTTCAATTTTGTTGGTATTGTAGGACTATTGTCAAAGGATGCATGTTCCGCGGGCGAACCGGTCATTTGATGAGATTTTACGGGTTCACCCTTGGTTTATTAGGAAAACGCGCAAATGTGCATTGCCGGAAAGTGCATGCGCCGGTGCAAATACCGCTTGACTTGTCGGTCGGAAACGGAAAGAATGTCTCACGTTTTCGAAACATCGTTTCAAGAGTTTAACCGTCAACGGTGTTTCGCGCAGTCTCTCAGGTTCTAGCACGGCCCTCGGAATGGCTAGAACTTTTTTAGCGCCACGGTCTCCGTGGCGCTTTTTTTTGCCCGTCTTTCCCGCTCGTCCGCCCGGACGCGTCAGGCCCGTATTATCCCCCGATCGTCGAAAGCCCCTGTTTGAACGCGGGCGGCGCCTGTTTGCGCGCGCGCTTGACGTGATTCGTACGCGCAAAAAAAAAGCGCGATGCCCGCACTGGGCATCGCGCATCAAACGGCGTGGAGCGCCAACGAATGAACGGTGATGAAGAAAGAGGCGTTCGGCCAGTGGGCTGGCCTGCCTCGCGTGGCCCGGTCAGGCCTTCGCGAGCTTGATGCTGGTCTGCTCGGCCGTCAGGTAGCCGACGCTCGCGCCGAAGCGGTCCTTGTAGTTCGCGCGCACGAGCGGGTCGAGCGTCGGCTTGACCTTGTCGTGCAGCGGCGACTCCCAGTCGCCCGCGTGCTGGAAGTTGCTCATGATGTACGTCCAGCCGTTGATCTCGTCGACCGCGTGCAGGCCCGTCGATTCGGCGCCGGCCGGGCACGACAGCACGCGCGCGAGCGATTTCGTGTCGACGTTGTAGGCCCACAGGAAGTTGTTCACGTGCAGGCCCGAGTCTTCGCCGATGAAGAGCGTGCGCAGCTTTTCGGAGAACTTCAGGTTGTCCGGGTTCGCGATCTTGTCCGGGTTCGCGAGGTTGCCGAGCCCGTCGGCCGCGGCGAGATCCTCGCCGACGAGCGCGGCCGGCGCGCCCATGTCGACCGGCACCCATTCGCTGTCGATCGCGCTGCCCGTCGTGTCGCGCTGGCTGCCCTTCAGGTTCAGCGCATAGACGGCGCCCGCGGAGATCTTCTTGTCGACCGCGACGTCGCGCGACACTGCGTTGCCCTTGACCATCGACGTCTCGATCCGCGACATCGCCGTGTAGACGATCTTGTCCTTCGCGTTCACCGTCGTGCCTTCGAGCTTCGTGAAGCCCATGCTGCCGCCGAGCAGCGCCGCGTAGCGGTGCGTCTCGAGGAATGCGGCCGCCTTTTCCATCCCCGGCTTCACGCGCATCCAGTTGAACTTGCCGCCGAAGTGGATCTTCGTGTAGCTCGCATCGTTCGGGTCGGTGGTCGTCAGGTCCATGATGTCCGACGCCTTCAGCGTGTTCGCGAGCGCTTCGATCTCGCTGCTGGTCGCGTGGCCGATCCTGATCCACGTGAGCGTCGCGGTACCCGCGCCGGCGGACGACGTCTGCGTCCACTTCGCGACGTACAGCGTGCCGGCCGACAGGTCCGCCGCCTTGTCGGCGACGAACATGAACAGGCCGCCGTTGGTGGCGTCGTCACCCATCATCACGGTGCGCTGGTCCGGCATCACCTGGATCAGCTCGTGCGAGATGCGGCCGAGGCAGTAGTGCTTCTTCACGGTGCCCGTGCCGTCCGGATTCACGGTGATCTCGGGCAGGTGGCCGTAGTGGTAGGGGTTCGCCTTCGTCTCGTCGCCGAACGTGTTCTTGCTGAACGCCTTGAACTGCGCGTCGGTCGCGGCCTTCGTCGCGTCCGGCTCGTACTCCTCGCTCGACAGGTGCGTGCCCCACGGCGACAGGCTCGCGCCGCACGTGATCCACAGGCCGTGCGCCTTCGACGTGTCGACGTTGTGGTACTTGACGACCTTCAGTGCGCCGTTGGCCGGATCCTGGTCGAGCGTCAGCACCGCGATCGGCGACGGCAGCTGGCCGTACTGCGATGCGCTGGCCTGGTCGCGCGTCGTGTATTCGAACTGCACGACGGCGAACACCGTGTTGCCCTTCACGCCGGGCACGTTCGCGTTCTTCAGCGTCAGCAGCGAGCTGCCGTCCGGGCAGTCGGAATAGAACTGGCGCTCCTTGCCGGCAACCGAGCGGTCGATGATCGGCTGGTTGTTGATGTCGTAGTAGCCGCCCGCGAGCGTCGTGCCGCCCTTGCCGTCCGGCACCATGTCGCCCGTCACGAAGAACGGCCGGTACGCCAGCTTGAAGTTGCGCGTCGAGCCGTCCGAGAACGACACCGACAGCGTCGAGCCGACCGTCGTCGTGGCCATCGCGGCCGCGTTGTCGAGCGTGGGCGCCGCCATCGCCGAGAACGTCGCCGACGTGTACGCGGCGGCGACCGGGGCCGGCGTCGACGCAGGATCGTCGTCGCCGCCGCAACCCGTCAGCAGGGCCGGCAGCGCGAGGCCGGAAAGGGGAAGCATCGGCGCGCCGGCGAGGATCTTCAGGGCCTGACGACGGGAAGCATTGGGCAACGCGGGCATGTGGAGTCCAGTTTCAGTTGTTGGAAGAATGACCTTCGCGAAGCAGGCGCGAGGCAAGCTCGGCGAAGGCGAATTGAAAACTGGACGGAAGTGTAAGGACGCTCGATGAAAGTTTTTTGAATTGAAACCGTAATGATGCGCCGGGCCTTCGCCAGGCGCTCAATCGCGTTCGGGCGTCGCCGAGATGCGGTGGATCGACAGGTCCGCGCCGTCGAACTCGGCTTCGCGGTCGAGGCGCAGCCCGACGGTCGCTTTCAGCGCACCGTAGACGAGCGTGCCGCCCGCGGTCGCGATCGCGATGCCGCCGAGCGTGCCGACGAGCTGCGACATGAACGACACGCCGCCGAGACCGCCGAGCGCGGGCAGGCCGAACACGCCGGCCGCGAGGCCGCCGAGCGCGCCGCACATGCCGTGCAGCGGCCACACGCCGAGCACGTCGTCGATGCGCCACTTGTTCTGCACGCAGGTGAACATCGCGACGAACAGCGCGCCGGCCGCGGCGCCCGTGACGAGCGCGCCGATCGGGTGCATCACGTCGGAGCCCGCGCACACCGCGACGAGGCCCGCGAGCGGCCCGTTGTACGTGAAGCCCGGGTCGTTGCGGCCGGCCATCCACGCGGCGAGCGTGCCGCCGACCATCGCCATCAGCGAGTTCACCGCGACGAGGCCGCTGATCTTGTCGAGCGTCTGCGCGCTCATCACGTTGAAGCCGAACCAGCCGACCGCGAGCACCCACGCGCCGAGCGCGAGGAACGGGATGTTCGACGGCGGGTGCGCGGCGATGCGGCCATCCTTCGCATAGCGGCCGTGGCGCGCGCCGAGCAGCAGCACGGCCGGCAGCGCGACCCAGCCACCGAACGCGTGCACGACGACGGAGCCCGCGAAGTCGTGGAACGGCGCACCGAACGCGTGCGTGAGCCACGCCTGAACGCCGAAGCGTTCGTTCCAAGCGATCCCTTCGAAGAACGGATAGATGAAGCCGACGATGATCAGCGTCGCGACGAGTTGCGGATTGAACTTCGCGCGCTCGGCGATACCGCCGGACACGATCGCGGGGATCGCCGCCGCGAAGGTCAGCAGGAAGAAGAAGCGCACGAGCGCGTAGCCGTTGTGCTGCGACAGCGAGCCGATGTCGTCGAAGAACTCGACACCGTACGCGATCGTGTAGCCGATGAAGAAATACGCGAGCGTCGACACCGAGAAGTCGACCAGGATCTTCACGAGCGCGTTGACCTGGTTCTTCTTGCGGACCGTGCCGAGTTCGAGAAATGCAAAGCCCGCGTGCATCGCGAGCACCATGACGGCGCCGATCAACAGGAACAGTGTGTCGACGCCGGATTTCAGGCCATCCATGCCGTGGCTTCCTTGCGCAAAAAACGGGCGAGGAACGCAATTATCGAGCCAACTTGGTGAGCGGCTGCGCGGAGTTGGTGCCTCAACACCGTGTGGCGCGGCATTCCGGGGAATCGTGCACGGGAAGGGGGCGCGGCCGGCAGGGGCCGGGCGTGATACCGGGTGCACGCATGTGGTGCGGTGCGTGCTGAACTGGTGCGCGTGACGTGCCGATCGGTGCGGCGTGGTGCGTGATGGTGCGTCGCCGCGCACCGATCCGGCGCGTCAGTGGCGCGGGAACAGCAGGGGCGGCCGGCGCAGCCGCAGCGCGCACGCCGACCAGTAAGCGGCGAGGGTTGTCAGCCCGAGCGCGGCGAACGCAAGCGCCGCGAACCCGGTAAGCGACTGGCCGTCGCCGTCGAGGCCGAAGATGCCTTGCGCGACAATCAGCGCGGCCGTCCAGAAGCCGATCACGGCCTGCGTGAGCAGGCGCGCAGATGCGACGCGGCGCGTGCGCCCGGATTCGGCCAGGCGGCGCGCCGACGGCCGGCGCAGGCAGAGGAACAGGGTGGTGGCGAGCAGCGCGGCCAGCGCGATGAGCCAGTCGATGAGGAAATCCATGAGAAAAAGGGGCACGTCCGAAGCGGATTGAAGCGTGTCCACTTTAGTGTCCTCGCGTGCGCGATTGAATCAGACGAGTCCGAAATTGAAAGCCATTTTTAATAACGCAGCGTGATTGGCCCTGTTCCACAGGCGGTATCATCGACGTCGGTCCAACCACGAGGCCGCGCGACGCGCGGCCGGAGATTGCTGATGAACATGAACACATCGCGGGCGCGTCGCGTGCCCGGGTTCGTACTGGCGGCCGTGGCGGCCGGCGCGCTGCTGTTGCTCGCGGGCTGCGAGAAGTCCGGTGCGCCGGTCACGCAACCCGATACGGCCGCGAGTGCGGCTGCCGATGCCGCGAACAATGCGGCCAAGGCGCTCGACCAGGTGGCGAGCACCGTCAACCAGCAGATCAACGCCGCGAAGGCCGGTATCGCGTCCGCGGCGTCGGCCGTGCCGCCGCTGTCCGCGAGCGGGCTCGCATCCGCCGCGCAGGCGCAGATCGACGCGGCCGCTTCCGCGGTCGTCGCGCATGCGGCTTCCGAAGCCGGCGCGAAGATCGCGGAAGCCGGCAAGAAGCTCCAGCAGTGGAGCCAGCAGAATGCCTCGGGCGCCAAGCCCGCGAGCGGAGAGTGACGCGGGCTTGCATGATCCGCAAAATGTAATTATGATGGTTACACATGTCGCCGGCCGCGGGATGGGCCGGCGTCGTCAAGTGAGTGAGGAATGAATACCAGCAGCCGGTTCGCGTTTGCCGTCCACGTGCTTGCCTTGCTGTCGATGCAGGAGGGCGTGCCGCTGTCGTCCGACATCATTGCGGGCAGCGTGAACACGAATCCGGCGCTGATCCGCCGGTTGCTGTCGATGCTGGCGGCCGCAGGGCTGACCACGTCGCAACTGGGCGCGGGCGGCGGTGCGCTGCTGGCGCGTGAGCCCGGCGCGATCACGCTGCTCGACGTGTATCGCGCGGTCGACGATGCGCAACTGTTCGCGCTGCACCGCGAGACGCCGAATCCCGCGTGTCTCGTCGGGCGGCACATCCAGGGCGCGCTGATCGACTATATCGGCGACGCGCAGCGGGCGATGGAAGCATCCCTTGCCACGCGCACGCTGGCCGACGTCACGGCCGACGTGCTGGATCTGGAGCAGCGCACGCAAGGGGCGGCGCGCGCCGGCGGGTGACTGGCGGCAGGGCAGGAAGCCGGACGGCGCGACAGGCGCGGCGCCGGCGCAACGGGGGCTTTGCCCCGTTTTTTTCGGTCTTATGTGTAATTAACTGTGTTACATATTTTTCTTACTGGAGAATCGATATGACGCAACGTACCTTGAATATCGCGCTGTTCGGCGCCACCGGCACGATCGGCTCGCGCATCGCCGCGGAAGCCGCACGACGCGGCCATCGCGTGTCGGCACTGTCGCGCAATCCGGGCGCAGCCGGCGACGGCATCACCGCGAAGGCGGCCGACCTGTTCGACGCGGCCAGCATTGCGGCTGCGCTGCCGGGTCATGACGTCGTCGCGAGCGCGTACGGTCCGAAGCAGGACGACGCGGCGAAGGTTGTCGCGGCCGCGAAGGCGCTGGTTGCCGGCACGCGCCAGGCGGGGCTGAAGCGGCTCGTTGTGGTGGGCGGTGCCGGTTCGCTCGAAGTCGCACCCGGCAAGCAGCTCGTCGACAGCGAAGGTTTCCCGGAAGCGTACAAGGCGGTCGCGCTCGCGCACCGCGACGCGCTCGACTACCTGAAGACGGTCGGCGATCTCGACTGGACGTTCTTCGCGCCGGCCGCGCTGATCGCCCCGGGCGAGCGGACGGGGACGTTCCGCACGGGCGTCGGTAAGCTGATCGCGGACGCGCAGGGCAACAGCAAGATCTCGGCGGAAGACTACGCGGTCGCGTTCGTCGACGCGCTCGAGCAAGGCAGCTTCGTGCGCGAGATCGCGACGGTCGCGTATTGAGCGGCGCGCCGGCCGCTGGTGCGTGAGCGCCGGCCGGCCGCGATGTGCAGGAACGCCAGGCGATTCCACCTTGACGGGCGGGATCGCCTGTTTCGTTTGGCGCGTTCCGCGCGTGTACCGGATCGGTATTTATACCGGTCGACGCGGCGAAGCGGTTTTCATATTGTTCCCCGTTGGGCAGGATGAATAGAATAAATTTCTATCGACGAGGGACTGGAGAAATGGACACCATCGATCGCAAGCTGCTGGAGCTGTTGCAGGCGGATGCCACACTGCCGATAGCGGAACTGGCACAGCGCGTGAACCTGTCGCAGACGCCGTGCTGGAAGCGCGTGCAGCGGCTCAAGGAAACCGGTGCGATTCGCGCGCAAGTCGCGCTGTGCGATCCGCGCAAGCTCGGGGTCGGCACGACCGTGTTCGTCGCGATCCGCACGAACCAGCACACCGAGGAATGGGCGCAGCGCTTCACGCAGGTCGTGCGCGACATGCCGGAAGTGGTCGAGGTGTACCGGATGAGCGGCGAGACCGATTACCTGCTGCGCGTCGTGGTGGCCGGCATCGACGATTACGACCGCGTCTACAAGCAGCTGATTCGCGCGGTGCCGCTGTTCGACGTCAGTTCGTCGTTCGCGATGGAGCAGATCAAGTATTCGACCGCGCTGCCCGTGCGCGATCTCGCCGAGCCGGCATGACGCGGCACTGAAACGCGGCAATCCAACGACGCGGGCGCGCATCGTGCCCGCGGGTTCAGCGGCCGCGTGCCAGTGCGCGCGCGCGTTCGTCGGCCAGCGCGTCGCGGCGCACGAAATCCGCGACGAACGGGCTGGCCGGATGGTGATGCAGCGCGTACGGCGTATCCCATTGCGCGAGCTGGCCGTCCTTCATCACGCCGATCCGGTCGGCGATCGCGAACGCTTCGGCCTGGTTGTGCGTGACGAGGATCGCGGTGTGGCCCGTGCGTTTCAGGATGTCGCGCAGCTCGAACGCGAGCCGCTCGCGCGTATCGACATCGAGATTCGAGAACGGCTCGTCGAGCAGCAGCAGTTCCGGCGACGGCGCGAGCGCACGCGCGAGTGCGACGCGCTGCTGCTGGCCGCCCGACAGTTCGTGCGGATACGCGCCGCTGGAATCGGCGAGGCCGACGAGTTCGAGCATCTCCGCGACGCGCAGGCGCCGTTCGGCCTTCGGCATGCGCCGCAGGCCGAACGCGACGTTGTCCGCCGCGCTCAGGTGCGGGAACAGTGCGTAATCCTGGAACATCATGCCGATGCGGCGCCGCTCGGGCGGGACGTCGAGCGACGGCGCCGCGACGGCCGCGCCGTCCAGCACGATCCGCCCCATGCGCACCGGTTCGAAGCCGGCGATCGCGCGCAGCACGGTGGTCTTGCCGCAGCCCGACGCGCCGAGCAGGCAGCCGATCTCGCCGCGCGGCAACGCGAGGCTCAGCCCGTCGACCACGGTGCGGCGGCCGTGCGGCGTGTCGTAGGCGAGGCAGAGGTCATCGAGTTCGAGCAGGTTCACGGTGTCAGGCTCCGATCTTGTGGCGGGTGCGGGCGAGCAGGATCACGGGCACGAGCCCGGCCAGCACGATCGCGAGCGCGGCGACCGCGCCTTCCTCGTAGGTGCCGCGCGCGGCTTCCGCATACAGCCAGGTCGCCAGCGTGTCGAAGTTCAGCGGACGCAGCAGCAGGGTCGCCGGCAATTCCTTCATCGCGTCGACGAACACCAGCAGTGCGCTCGTTGTGAGTGCGGGCCGCAGCAGCGGCAGGTGCACGCGGCGCAGCGTGCCGCCGGCCGTCTCGCCGAGCGAGCGCGCCGCCTGTTCGAGCGACGGCGGGATGCGCGCGAGGCCGGCCTCGATGCTGCCGGCCGGGATCGCGAGAAAGCGCACGGTATAGGCGATCACGAGCGCGGCCGCCGAACCCATCAGCAGCAGCCCGTCGCGGCCGAGCGCCGCGCCGAACAGCCGGTCGGCCGCCGCGAACGGGATCAGCAGGCCGATCGCGAGCACGGTGCCCGGCACCGCATAGCCGAGGCTCGCGATTCTCGCGCATACACGGGCCGGGCCCGCGCGGGCGCTGTCGCGTTGCGCGCGCGCGGCCCAGGCGACGACA
>NZ_JAAGPP010000228.1:0-10365 GCF_017104975.1 Burkholderia sp. Ac-20344 | reverse complement strand
TGTCCGCCTCGCGCAGAATCGTGACCATCTGTTCGTCGGTAAACCGGCTCTTCTTCATGACTTCCTTTTCTCCGTTGGAAGCCATTCTCTCAACTTTCAGATGGTCCGAAAATTCCAGGGCAGGTCACTGGCGCTTCAAGTCCAGTTCTGCCAAGGCGAAGGCAACGAAAAAGAGAGCAGCAAAAGCAGCGGGCAGTGAGGAGTTATCCACACCGGAATAGATGTACTACGCTGTCTCGGGGTGGGTCAGATTTAGATGAAAACGGTGGGTCAAGATTCGGTGGAAATCAACAACCAACGGCTTGGCTGAAGGCTGAGCCGCCAAATTGAACGCCGCCGCTGAACGTGGCCCTCGGCGTCATTTGGGTGCCGTGCCGTCGCGGCTGGGCACCTCCCGGTGGAACTTGGGGTTGGCTTTGCTGCCGCCAGGCTCCCGGGTTCCCGCCCGTGCGATTGGAGGAGCCGATAGCGGACAGGCGTCAAGGAAAGAGGCGAGGGAGGGTGCGGGCAACACGGTCCCGCGCCCCTTGATGCCTGTCCGCTATCGGCTACGGTCGCGGGTCAAGGGCGGGAAGCTGGGAGCCGGTTGCATTGCCATGCCGCGAGTTGACCGGGTTCTGAGGAGAGGCGTGCGAAGGATTGCGCTCAAAGAATGTTCAGCGAGAACAGCTGATCGGTTCGGTACCTCTGCCCTTAATGCCCTCGAACGGCCCTTGGTCGCCCGAAGCTTACTCAAGCCTGACGCCTCGCTTCAGTCCGGCAGCCGCCCCTCTACATCGGCGCGATCCGTCTCCCTGTCGTTCGGAGGCGCTCAAGTATTGACCCAAGGTGGGACAGTCGGCTCCTTTCGGATAAGTCAGAATCGGTTCACTCGCTGGCGCCCTCACGATATGCGGCGATGCCAGACCGTAACACGAACTGGGTCATTACAGCAGACTCAGAACCGGAATGAAGGGAGATGAACCGTGAATGCTCGTGCCGAAAACGTCGCACAGCCAGACGTCCGCGCATTGTTTCTCGAAGCGATGTCGCATTTGCCAGGCCCCGTTGCGCTGATCACGACCGGAAGCGGAGCGAAGCGAATGGGACTGACGGTCTCCGCGATCTGCAGCCTTTCCGCCGACCCGCCTTCGCTGCTCACCTGCATCAACAAGAATGCAAGTGCGCATGACGAACTTGTCGCGCGCGGGGTGTTCGGCGTCAATGTTCTGCGACCGTCACAGGTCGACATGGCGTCATTGTTCACGCAGAAAGGTGTGGACCGGTTCGCGAGTTCGGACTGGACCGAGCGAGCCACCGGCGCGCCGTTGTTGAGCACGGCGCTAGTGACTTTCGATTGCCGGCTGAAGGAAGCGATCGACGGCTTCTCGCATACCATTCTGATCGGCACGGTCGACAGCATCGAGATCGCGGAAGACGAAGACCGCGACTGCCTGATGTGGCATCAGCGCCGGTATCGGACCATTGCGGAGATCGGCTGATGCAAACCAGACAGGCTACGACCGCCACGCGTTACGCGTTCGTCAAGGCGAACTGGCACCGCGACATCGTGGACCGGGCGCTGGATGGGTTCTGCGAAGTCATCGATCGCGCTGATGTCGAGACTTTCGACGTGCCTGGCGCCTTCGAACTTCCGTTGATGGCGCGCGATCTCGCGCGCAGCGGGCGATACGCGGCCGTGATCGCTGCGGCGTTCGTCGTCGACGGCGGAATCTACCGGCATGACTTCGTCGCGCAAGCGGTCGTTGACGGGCTCATGAAGGCCGGCATGGAGACGGGAGTACCGGTGCTGTCCGTATCGCTGACGCCGCATCACTACCAGGAAACCGACCACCACACTGCGATCTTCAGCGCTCACTTCGTCTTGAAGGGACGAGAGGCGGCCCATGCGGCGCTGAGAATCGCCGAGATTCGGCGTGCCATCGTCGGGTGACACGGAACCGTTCAAGCGGCAGCGCTGAGACAGCGCTTGATAAAAGGAAGCGAATTGAAATTAGTCTCTTACGAAGCCTCAGGGAAGTTGCGCCCCGGAATCCTCGTTGACGATGCCGTGTTCGACATCGACAGGCTCCTGACCGGTCGCGCCGGCGCGGCGGCGGATGCGGTCGGTTCCATCGCCGAATTATTGCGGCGGCACGCAGATACACTGCCCGCGCTGTCCGAGCGGCTGTTGACCGCGGCTCGCGCCGAGCCCAGCGCACGCATGGGTCGTATCGATACGCTCAGGCTTGGGCCGCCGGTTCACGACCCGGCGAAAGTGCTGTGCATCGGCTTGAACTACCGCGATCACGTCGCCGAGACGGGGCGCGCCGACCCCAAGGCGCCCGACGTGTTCGCGAAGTTCGCCTCCACGCTCATCGGGCCGATCGATGACATCGATTGCACTGCGATCACGTCGAACCTCGACTTCGAGGGCGAGCTTGCGATCGTCATCGGCCGTCCGTGCCGTCATGTCGATGCCGACGACGCCCTGTCGTATGTCGCAGGCTTCACGATCATGAACGACATTACGGCGCGCGATCTGCAATACAAGGGCACGCAGTGGCTCGCCGGCAAAGCGGTGGACTCATCGACGCCATGCGGCCCCGCACTGGTCACGCTAGACGAAATCGGCGATCCCCAATGTCTCGATCTGAGCACCCGCGTGAATGGCGTGGTTATGCAGCGGTCGAACACGGAACGAATGATCTTTCCGATCCGGCACATCATCTCCTACATTTCGTACTTCCTCGCGCTTAGTCCGGGCGACATCATCGCGACTGGAACGCCGGAAGGAATCGGCAGCAAGCGGACGCCGCCAGTTTGGCTGAAATCGGGAGACACCGTCGAAGTTGAAATCGAAAAGCTGGGGCGGCTTCGCAACGTGGTCCGCTGATTGACGCTCAGCCATCCGGTCAGCCTCGCAGACGGCTGACCGCAGACTCCCTCCGCGCGAAACGATCGCGTGAACTCTTGTATGCAGCACAGTCCCTCAATCTCCCTCTGTGTAGCAACACGGGACAGTTGCCACCTTTTTTGTCCGTAAAAAATACAACGGCTCGCGTGATAACGAGCAAGGGACAAGTCCCAATGCTGGCGTGAAGCGGATGCGGACATCGATCGAGCGATTCTAGCTACCCAATCGATAAGCTATCCTACGTATAAAACAGAAGTCCGGACAGGAGCACTATGAAGAATACGGCAATTACGCTGAGTTGCGCGTTCATGATGAGTACCATTGCGCATGCTGAAAGCAGCGTTACGCTTTACGGAACGGTAGATAACGGCTTCAACTTCACGAGCAACGCCGGCGGGCACAATGGATACGGGATGGTCAGCGCTGATGCCGCGCCGAGTATGTGGGGCTTCAAAGGCACCGAAGATCTGGGCGGGGGGATGTCGGCGATCATGCAGCTCGAGGATGGCTTTGACATCAATAGCGGGAGGTCGCTGTATGGCGGACTCTTCGGACGTCAGGCGTTCATGGGCGTCAGTTCGACACGCGCGGGCACGCTCACGCTCGGCCGGCAATACGACGCGATGGTCGACGCGTGGAGCATTTTTACGGCGGCGGGCTCGACGATTGGCGATTTGGCAGCACATATCTTCGACAACGACAACGCGGACTACTCGTATCGGTACAACAATGCAGTCAAGTACGTATCGCCATCGTTTCTGGGGCTACAGGCTGAGGCTGTCTATGCGTTCAGCAATGTGACGGGTTTCGCGAACAATCGCGCGTACAGCGGTTCGGTGAGCTATGCGAATGGGCCGGTGTCGGCCGCGGTGGCGTACTCGCATCAGACCAATGGCGGAACGACGCTGTCCGGCGCGGTGTCCTCGGATCTCGCGTTCGTCGCAGCGGCGCAGAGCAATGTAGGCTTCGGGGCGAAGTACACGTTCTCGAACGCGTCGAACGTGTCGCTCGCCTATTCGCACGTGAGCTTCGACGCGCCGACCGGCGGAATCTATATAACGGACGTCGGTTCGGCCGCATGGACCTCGTGGAAGTTCGACAACGTCGAACTCAACGGCCAGTACTTCTTCGCGCCGGATGTCTGGTTGGCGGCATCGTACACATTCACGCACGCACGCTTGCAACGAGCCGCCGACGGTTTCTCGCCTAACTGGCACCAGGCGGCCCTGATGCTCGACTACGACCTGTCAAAAAGGACGTCCGTGTATCTGCAGGGTGCGTTCCAACACAACAATGCGAGGACCGGTACGGGCTTCGACAACGCCTATATCGTGGGCTCGATGGCCCCGTCCTCGACTGGGAATCAGACCGTCGTGCGACTCGGCCTGATCCATCGGTTCTGACGCACGCTGCAATAACAGGCCATCGAGTCGCAATGGGTTCGCACATGAAACCGCGGAGCCCGAGAACCGTTCTGTCCCGCCTTCTGCAAATGAAGAGACGGACGGATTCGGTCGATCTGAAGCGGACCCTGGAGCGCGCCGCGACGGGTTGCATCGTCAATCTCCTAGACAGCGATTCGGAGGATCGGGCATGTCGAACGTCGTCGAATACGCTCGAGAACGGCAGCGCATCCACCTGGCGTCTCTACTCGGTCCTATCCGCATCCGCGGAGCTGATCGCGCTGGTAGAAGTTCGTAACAGATTGTCGATGACCAAGGTCACGTCATTCGACGCCAAAGGCGTGGCCCGTTGCTCGTCGATACCGTTCGATGCGCCGGCGAAGCAGTTTCGTCGGGCGCTCTTCTCTTGCGCTTAGTGCAACGCGAGCCGCTGTATCGATTTGAGACATAGCGCGGCTTCGGCACTTCCTATAATCCATTGACCAGGCGGATCGGCGAGAACGGTCAGCTTTCTCATCTTTACCCGGAGTCTGAATGACAGAATTTACCCACGCCCAATTCGCAGCGGATCTGAACGAGATCCGGCAGGGAAAGCCTAATGTCGTGCCTCATGTTGTCGACGGTCGACGCATCTTTGAAGGCGAAGTTATCTATCGCGAGGATCCGGCTTTTCCGAGCGCGATCGTGAGCGGATCGCACGAGGCATCGGATGCATTGGTTCTGGAAGCGGTAGCGGCCAGCCGCAAAGCGCAAATCGAATGGGATACCGTGCCGCTTGCGGAACGCGTGCGGCTCGTACGCAAAGGCGTTGCGTTCGTCGAAGCGAAGTTGCGCGACTGGACCGCCCGCCTTGGCGTGGAAACGGGTAAGACGTTCGGCGCGGCCAGGGCGGAAGTTCTGGAAACGCTCGCGTTCCTGAAGTTCTATCCGGACTACGCTGACGCGCCGGGCGCATTCGAAGACGAAAGGGTTCCCGGTGCTCCCGATGTCTGCAATCAGTCGGTGTTGCGCCCGTACGGCGTCTTCGGCGTGATCACGCCGTTCAACTATCCGATGGCGTTGTCGGCGGGTCCGGCCATCGCCGCCGTGCTCGCAGGCAACGGCGCAGTCATCAAGTCATCGCATCTGGGCCCGTGGTGTGGGCAAGCGGTGTACGAGATGTTCGAGGCGATGGATCTGCCAACGGGTCTCGTCAATATCGTGCACGGCGCGGATGCGCCCGGCAAAGCACTGGTCAATTCGTCGGTCGATGGCATGTCGTTCGTCGGTTCGGTGCAAACGGGCTTGTCGATCATGCGGCAGTTCAATGCGGGCCCGTACCCGAAGCCGGTAATCGCCGAGATGGGCGGCAAGAACCCGGTCATCGTCACCGACTCCGCCGACCTCGAAGCGGCTGCGGACGGCATCGCGTTCTCGTCGTTCGATCTGGTCGGCCAGAAGTGCAGTGCATTGTCGCGAGTGCTCGTTACGCCGGGCGTCCACGATCGCCTCGTCGAACTTGTCGAAGCGCGGCTCGAGGGACTCAAGATCGCCGATCCGGCAGAGGCCGATGCTTTCGCCGGTCCGCTGATCACGAAGGAAACCGCCGAGCGCTTCCAACGGGTCGTGGCCTCGGCACGCGAGGCAGGGTTGCGAGTCGCGGGCGGTGAACGTGTGGAGGCCGAGGGCTACTTCGTCAATCCGGTCGTGATCTCATCGTTGTCCGCCGATCACGAGCTGTCGACGAGGGAGCACTTCTTGCCGCTGGTGACGATCAGCAAGGTGGCGTCGTTCGATGAAGCGCTGAAGGCGGCGAATCAACTCTCCGTCGGACTGACAGCCGGAATCTATACTGGCGACGAATCCGAAGCGCAAACCTTCCTGCGACGTATCGAAGCCGGCTGCGTGGATGTGAACATTCCCGGTCATGCGTGCACCGGATGGTTCCCGGGGCCGCAAACGTTCGGCGGCTGGAAAGCGAGCGGTTCGACCGGTAAGCAGGCCTATGGCAAGTGGTACGTTCAGCAGTTTGCGCGCGAGCAGGCGCGCAAAGTTCCGCTGCACATGCGAAGCCTGCTTGGCTGACGAACGCGATCCACTGCGGTGCGGTGGATCGTCTGTCGCAGAACGCCGGAAACGATGAATCGCGGCGACGAAAACGAAACGGGCGGACATCGATACTTGATGTCCGCCCGTTGTTTTTTTGTATGCCGGGTCTTTGCGAGTCGAACTCGCTTCACACACGCGCGGAACTCAGTACATTGCGATGCCCAGATCGAAGCCGCGGCTCTCGTACGAATCGATTTTCCGGTACAACGTCGAACGTGCGATCCGGAGAATCGCGGCCGCGCGCTGGCGGTTGCCGCCCGCCTCGACCAGCGCGTCGCGAATCTGCTGCAGTTCTGCCTGTTGAAGCGGGCTGAGCCGACTGCGGGCCAGTGCGCGCTTATGCACTTCGGTAAGATCGTCTACGCGAATCTCGGCCCCAGTCGAGCGCAAGGCCGCGGCTTCGATCACCTCTCGCAACTCGCGGACATTGTCGGTCCATTCGGCCGACGCAAGCACGTCGAGCAGGCGCGCGGACACCCGGCGCCCACCCTGAGAACTCTGCGCGAAACTTTGCGCCAGCAGCGGAATGTCTTCGCGCCGGGTGCGCAACGGCGGCATCCGTATATCGACGCCTTTCGCCGCGGCGAACAACGCAAGCAGTCGGTCCGTGATCTGCCGGACCGTCAGGACGACCGGCGGCCGGTCGACGCCGGCGAGCACGGCGACGAGTCGTTCCAGCACCGTGTCGCTCGCCAGATCGACCCGATGGATCAGCAACGCGCGCGAATCATCGGATAGCTCGTCGTCGAGGTGCCGGGCGAGGGCCTCCACGTCGCCGCGACGGCCGAGGTCGAACGATTCGACATGCGTGCGCAACTGCTGCGCGATCATCTGCGCGATGAACTTCTTTCCCGTACCTGGCTCACCGCTGACATAGGCGCCGATTCCCTGCTCCACCGCCGCCGCCGCGCTTTCGACCGCGCGGCGGATCGCGAAGCTCTCGCCAACGAGCGCGCCGAAGCGCGACCCGCGAACGGCCGGGCACGACACTGCAATCCGGGTGTCCGACGTGTCGAACTTCTTGACCTTGATGATGGATCCCGCTTTTGGGTTGCCGGCATGCACCGGGGCGACCTGAAGCTGCAGAACCCGGTCGGGCCCGCACACGACCTGATGCTCAGAAGGGCGGTTGTATTGCTTCGCTTCTCGCGCGAACGCGGAGAGCACCGCGTAATCGCTCTGCTCCAGCAATTGCGTCGCCGCTCGACTCGCGATGGTCGTGTGATCGTCCATTACCACGACGGCCTCGGCGCCGCGCTTGCGCACTTCACGCAAGTACGCGCCGAGCATCGCCTGTTCGCCGGGCGCTATGCGCGCGGCCAATGCGCCGGTGATTTCCGACGCGGCGCCCTGCAGAATGAACATGACCGTGCGCGGATCGAGGCCTCTGACGAAGCGCTCCGGCAGCGTCAGGCTCAATACGCCGCGAACGCCCTGATGCAGCGGATCGCGAATGAGAACCGACGTGCAGCAGGCATCCTGGAACGCTTCGTTGAAATGCTCGCCGCCCCACACTTGCACCGCGCAGCCTTCCTCGATCGCAGTGCCATCGGAGTTGGTGCCGAGCAGACTCTCCGACATCCGGCCGCCCAACGTTGGGAACAGCCGATCCGCGACCTTGACCATCGAATGCGCGCCCCGATAAACGGCGAGCGTGCCGCGAGGATCGCAGAGACTCAGGCAGCCGTTCGCTTCCGCAAAGAGTCGTTCGAGGTCGTTGAGCGCGGGCTCCGCGGCGCGCAGAAAGTGTTCATCGAGTTCGGGTTCCGCCATTGCGTCGAGCACGCGCTTACCGGTACTGACGTTCGACTGCATGCTGCGTTGCCAGGAACGCGCGATGACCGGACGCAGGGTCGACAAATCCGTATTGATCGGGTCCGTCACGAACTGTTCCCGGAGCTCGATAAGCGAAGCATTATCGGGGCGGTTGACGGCTGGCTGGCCGAATGCCAGTGGCAAGACGCTCATACAGTACCTCGTTGAACTTCGGTTATGCAGTTGATTGAGCGTAAATAGCCATATCTCCACCGTCAACGGGCATAAACCACTGGGTGCCCCGATGCGGCGCATTGGCCGAAATAAAGTGCGATGTTCGAGAACTATAAGAATCGGATCGCTGCTTTTCTTGCGTTACGCGAGTCGTTCATTCGTCTCGTGTCTCAACTTCGGACAGTCCGCAGGCCACCCGAAGCGCCACCACGCCGCTGCGGTTGTACGTGAGCCGTTGACACATCGGTATAAACGACCGGAACCGATCGACAGCGAGTAACTCCCGAATGTGTCAGCGCAATGATTCAAGGTGAGACAGTCGGATGCATTTATTTCATCGACTATCGCACCTGTCCCGGCGAAACCTGTTCTGGACACAGCCGTAACACCGCCACGGTCAGGTTGGCGCCGTGCATTTGACGCGACATCGGAATATTGCGTCGACATCTCATTGCGTCGGGAGCGCTGGAAATGATGGCTACATTGGACGAAGGCCTTGGAAGGATGAAAGTGGATGACAAGTTTGCAAAGCGTGGCAATCGGGGTCTCCCCTTGCTGCCCGGCGGCGTGGGACGCTCGACGTATTACATCGGTGCACCGGCACCCTACGCGTTGCACGGTGACGGCTATAAGGTATGGGATGACCGCGGCCGCGAACTGATCGACGCCAACAATAACTTCACGGTGCTGGTGCATGGCAACGCGCATCCGCGAATCATCGACGCTGCGACGAAAACGATGCACGAAGGGATGTGCTGGGGCATTCCGAACGTGCACGAATGGGAACATGCAGAGCTTCTGCTGAAACGTCTGCCCGGAATGGACCAGATCCGCTATACGAATTCTGGAACCGAAGCCGTGATGACCGCGATCCGGATCGCGCGAGCAAGCACCGCACGCGACGGTTGCATCATGACGCGCGGCGGCTATCACGGCTCGTCCGACGTCGCGCTGTCGGCGCAGGGCGCGAAGGAGAGCCGCGGCGTGCCGGAAGGCGTGTCTCGCGACGTGACGACCATTCCGATCAACGATGTCGCCGCACTCGAAGAAGCGATTGCCGCACGTCCGGCTCACTACGCGGCGATCGTCGTCGATCTGCTGCCGAATCGCGCGGGTCTCTACGCCATCTCGCCCGAGTACATCGAAACTGCGCGCGCGCTCGCGACGCGCCATGGAATCGTGCTGATCGTCGACGAGGTGATCAGCTTCCGGCTCGGCTATCGAGGACTCAGTGGCGAATACGGCGTGACGCCCGACATGGTCACGACGGGCAAGCTGATCGGCGGTGGATTTCCGATCGGCGCAGTTGCCGGCCGCGAAGAACTGATGCGCGAATTGGATCCGTCGCGGCCGGATGCGATTCCTCACGCGGGCACTTTCACCGGTAATCCCATGAGTATGGCAGCGGGCGTCGAATCGTTGCGCCTGCTATCCGCCGAGGTCATCGCGACGATGAACGCGCTGGGCGATGGCGCGCGACAAGCAATCGCGAGCCGCATCGCGTCGGTTGGCTGGGACGTGCGCGGCCGAGGCTCGCTGCTGCGGCCGTTTCCGAAGGACGTCCCCTACAGCGCGGCGCTGCAACAGGCGGTCTGGTGGGCCGCCTACGACCGCGGTGTGTTGCTCTCCCCGGCGAACCTGGTCGCGCTGTCGTCGCCGATGACCGAGGCGGTCGTCGCGGATCTCGCGGAGCGTCTGTCGGAAGCAGTGGTTGAGGTCGCGAACCACTTCGGCTGACGCGGCGCCCGCCGCCCCTTTTTTTGCATCGTTTGTCTTGCCCCCGGACGGACCGTTCCGCCGGATGTGAGCCGCTCTAGCGCCGCGCCGGAGCGCAAAGACAGCCACACAAGGTTCCCTTGATACGCTTAGAGGCCAGTTCAAAAAGGCTGCTCGATACGCCTGAAGATGTTCCAACAGACAAGCGAGCAACCGAGTTTCAGGAATGCTTCGTGAATGTCGGCACGTCGCTCGAAGCGAGTGCGTAGGCGA